>JBKJRK010000076.1:0-4381 GCA_046593135.1 Tepidisphaeraceae bacterium
ACGAGACGCCAGTCCAGACGATCAGCCCGAATGTCCCGTCCGGCTTATAAGTTCGCGGCACGAACGCGTCGAAGGATTGATCCTTGAGCTCGTACGCCCAGTTCTTGACGAGAATGCTGTCAGGCTTGGGCCAGCGGCGCGGGTCGAGCTTCCATCGCTTCCCCATTTCCTCCGGCGCGCTGAGCGGACTGCGTTCTGCAAAAGTAAGCGGGACATGTTCGCTTGAAACGGATTTGCGATCGGCGGCCGGGCAGGCCGTCGTGGAAATCTGTATCAGGCACAGCAAGCAAACGCTGCGGATCAATGGTGCTACCCCTTTGCTCGTCGCGCTGCAATTAAGGCCAGTCTACCACAGGGAGCTTCGTTTCAACTTCAATTTCCAGCAGGCGGCTATATTTCGCGATGCGCTCGGATTGCGTGATCGTGAAAAAAACGGGACAGAAAACAAAACGGGTCCAATTAAATGAGCAGGTCGTCGATGACGTGGCCGTGCACATCCGTCAGCCGGCGGTCGATGCCGTTGTTGCGGAACGTCAGCTTTTCGTGGTCGATGCCAAGCAGGTGCAGGATGGTGGCGTGGATGTCGTAGCAGTAGGTGGGGCTGGAGGGGTCGGCGGGTTTGTAGCTCCATTCGTCGCTTTCGCCGTAGGTCGTGCCGCCCTGGATGCCGCCGCCGGCGAGCCAGTTGGTGAAGACGGCGGGGTTGTGGTCGCGGCCGAGGGAGCCTTGGCTGCAGGGCATCCGGCCGAACTCGGTCGTCCAGAGGACGATCGTGTCGTCGAGCATGCCGCGCTGTTTCAGGTCTTTGATGAGTGCGGCGGCTCCAGTGGCCATGCCGATGCCGAGGGGCCAGTGGTCACGCTTGATGTCTTCGTGGCTGTCCCAGTTGCGGCGGGGGAAGCCGTTGTCCGCGCCGCTCCAGATCTGCACGAATCGCACGCCGCGTTCCAGAAGCCTTCGCGCGACGAGGCAGTTGCGGCCGAAGTTTCGCGTCTCTTCGCCGGGGTTCATCGGGCCGTCGTAATGCACGTTCGGCGCATCCAGCCCGTACATTTCGCGGATGTGGGTGGGCTCGTTGGTGATGTCGAGCACCTCGGGCGCGCTGAGCTGCATCTGCGCCGCCATCTCGTATGAGCGGATGCGGGCGTCGAGCCGTGAGTCGCCTTCGCGCTGGGCCGCGTGCGCCCGGTTGATTTTGTTCAGCGCCGCCAGGACGTCTGATTCACTCTCGCGCTTCACGTACGACCCGCCCGGCGGGAACAGGTCGGCGATCGGGTTCGCCGCGCTCGGGCGAATCATGGTTCCCTGGTGCTCGGCGGGCAGGAACCCGGCCCCCCAATTCTTTGGCCCGTTGGGCGCAAAGCCGCGGGGGTCGGGCAACACGACAAACGTCGGCAGGTTTTCGCTCAGGCTCCCCAGCCCGTAACTCACCCACGCGCCCGCGCTCGGGAAGCCGGGCAGGATGAAGCCGGTCGCCTGCATGAAGGTGGCCGGGCCGTGGACGTTTGATTTGCTGACCATGTTGTGAACGAACGCGATATCGTCCACGACGGACCCGAGCGGCGAAACGCAGTCGTTAATCCACTTTCCCGACCGGCCGTATTGCCGCCACGGCCACGGCGACTGGAGTGTCTGGCCGGGGCTCGATTGGAACAGCTCGACCTTCTCGCCGGGGTCCCACTGCTTACCGTGGTCGCGGATGAGCCGCGGCTTGTAGTCGAACGTGTCGCACTGGCTCGCCGCCCCCGACATGTACAACTGGACGACCCGTTTCGCCCGCGGCGGGTGGTGCAGCCCGCCGGCTTTGTTGAGAACGCCGCTTTGGGTGGAAGCGAGCAGCTTGTCGGTACCCAGCATGCTCGCCAGCGCTACGCCCCCGAGACCCCCGCCGGAACGCCAGAGGAAGTTGCGACGACTGGTGAGGTTGTGCTCGGGTTTCGGCATGATGTTCCGGATCAGAAAGATAGATCACCACAGAGACACAGAGGTGCGCTTGAAGTCAGAGAATCCTACGCCTTGCAACACAATCAAATTCATTTTTTCAAAAGACAGACGGATTACAGGCGCGCGTCCGTGTTCTCTGTGTCTCTGTGGTGACTCTGTTTTCTTAATCGATAAACACGAACTCATTGGTATTGAAGATTAGCCTGCACGCGTTCGGCATTCCGTGTTGGCGCGCGACGTCAACGAGGATTTTCAATTCGTCTTTCGTCGGTTCTCGCCCAATTGACAGGCGATATGCTGCGCCAAGTTGTGCGTGAACATCTGGCATCTCCTTCGCCACACGCTCCGCGAGATGTTCGGCCATGCGGACCATGAACTTGTTGTTGAGCAGGGCGAGGGCCTGGAGCGCGGTGAGGGTTTCGTTGCGCCGTTCGACGAGTTGGGACGGGTCGGCGCAGTCGAGCGTTTCCATGAACGGGTCGGGTACGGAGCGGACGATGAGCCGGTAGACGGACCGGCGGTGGGTGGCCGGGTCGTCGGGGTTGAAGTCGTTGTAATGATACCGTGGCGACTCGTCGGCCTCGAAGCCGAAGGCTTTGAAACCGGGCCCGCCGGGCGTGCGGTCGAGGAGGCCTGCGGTACTCAGGACGGTGTCGCGGATGGCCTCGGCGTCGAGCCGCCGGCGGTTCTGCCGCCAGAGGAACTGGTTGCCGCCGTCGATCTTCGCGAAGGCGTCGTTGTTCGCCGACGATTGCCGGTAGGTGTTGCTCGTGACGATCAGGCGGTGAAGCTGCTTGATCGACCCGCGTTGCACGGATTCGCCCCCGTCGCGAAACTCGGCGGCCAGCCAGTCGAGCAGTTCCGGGTGCGTCGGCTCGGCGCCCATTTTTCCGAAATCGTTGGGCGTCTCGACGATGCCGCGGCCGAAGTGGTAATGCCACACGCGGTTGACGATCGAGCGCCAAGTGAGCGGGTTCTTGTCATTGACGACCCACTCCGCCAACGCCGCCCGCCGTTGGGCTTCGTCATGATCCGGCGGCAGGGCGAACCGCGCCGGTAACTCCCGAATCGCCCCCACGGTACCCGGCGACATTTCTTCGCGCGGCGCGTCCTCGCCGCCGCGGTAAAGCAAATGGACCGCTCGCGGTTTTCCCAGCGTCGCCCGGAACTCGCCCGTCGGCTCGAAATCGGTCGAGGCGGCGAATGCAACGAACGCCGGCGTCGGCAGGGCGGCCCGCGCGGCCGTCACTTCGGCGAACTCACGGTCCGCGTTTTCCATTGCGACGCGCGTTTCAACGCCCGCTTTGGTTTCGATGAGCTGAACCCGCGCCGCGCGCAACTTCGCCAGTTCCGGCGACCCCGGCGCATCCTTCGCCGCGGGCGAAATCCCGTCCACCAGATTGGCCCGACCCCACCGCGGCCCGGCTTCGATCGAATCGAGGGACGTGACGACCGCATCGCGTGCCGCGTCTGTCCCGTCCGGCGGCAACACGCCCAGTTCCGCCAGGGCGAAGATGAAGTCATTCAGCCGGGGCGCGAGCTTTGTCGCCGTCACGCGCACGTACCGCGCGCTGACGCCCGATCCCGAGACCCTCTGTGGCGCGATGCCCGGATTCTTCACATCTCCGTTCGTGTGATCGGCGAGCACAGTCACGCCCGATGCGAACGCCAGATCATTCGACACTTCCACTTTGTACCGCACCGGAAACCCGAACCCCGCCCCAATGTCGTTGAACGTGTCGAAGCACGGCGACAGCATCACGTGGTCGATCGCCACGGCCGCCCCCAGGTCAACCTGCACCCACTTCGCCGCATCCTGCCGCAGATCGATCGCGCTGTGATAGCCAAATTCCGGCCGGACCTGCGACGCGGCCCCGGCG
This sequence comes from Tepidisphaeraceae bacterium, assembly GCA_046593135.1. Lineage (GTDB taxonomy): Bacteria > Planctomycetota > Phycisphaerae > Tepidisphaerales > Tepidisphaeraceae > JBKJRK01. The sequence goes on from JBKJRK010000076.1 coordinate 3,825, forward strand.
ATCTGCTGATCGAGGGAGGCTAACTCGCCGCCGCAGACTTCCCTGATCTTCGCGTCAAGCTCCGACCGTTGCGTTGCCAGCGCCGCCTGGCGCCGGCCGAGCTCCGCCCGGCGTCTGGCGACGTGAACTTCCACGTCAAAGGGCCTGTCCGCGCGGTCCACCGCAGCGAACACCGCCTGGAGGGAGTAGTAATCCGCCTGGCTGATCGGGTCGAACTTGTGATTGTGGCAGCGGGCGCACTGTGCGGTCAGGCTGACGAAGGTGTTCATCGTGACCGAGACCATGTCATCCCGGTCGATGTTCCGGACGCGCGCCTTCTCCAGCGTTCCCTCGCGCACCTCGGCTTGGCCTACAAGGTCCCACGGCCCGGCCGCGAGAAAACCGAGGCCGGCCGCGCCGTCGGCGCTACCGGGGTAGAAAAAATCCCCGGCGAGTTGTTCCTTCACGAACCGGTCGTAAGGCTTGTCCTCATTAAACGACCGGATCACATAATCTCTGTACGGCCAGGCGTGTTCGCGGATCTTATCCTTGTCGTAGCCGTGCGTGTCGCCGTAATG
>JBKJRK010000351.1:0-3502 GCA_046593135.1 Tepidisphaeraceae bacterium
CTTCAAGGGGTTCAACCAAAAGGGCGTCAGCGAGATCATCTCGGCGACGGACCCGCGCAAGCAACCACTACCCGCCAGCCGGCCCACGTAAAGTCGCATCGGCCTGGGCCCGTCCCCATTGCCGCAGCTCGGATTCGGCCTGCAATCGAAGCCGACTTCAGCACGCTCCGGCCATCGGCTCGGGGGCGGGCACCCGGAGGTAAAAGCGCGAAATCTTCGCTTCAAACGTCGCGCCGTCGTCACGCCGCATGGCGTAGCCGCCTTCCATTGTTCCCCAAGACGTGCGCAACGGGCAGAAGCTCTGATACTTGAACGCCTGCCCCGGCTCCAGGCGAGGGGTTTCACCGACCACGCCGGGACCTTCAACTTCTTCGCGCTGCCCGTTGGCGTCGATAATCACCCAGTGCCGCCGCAACAGTTGCGCGGCGCTGTCCCCGTCGTTCACGATGACGATGGTATAGCCGAACGCGTAGCGCTTCTCGTCGGGGTCCGACTCCTGCGGCAGGTAGAACGCAGCCGCGCCGATGCGAACACCTTCGGTCACCGTCTCGGACATTTCGGCCGTCGCCATAATCTGTTCTCCTGACTCTTCGAATGCTCAGACCGACTTCATCTTAGCTTGCTTCGGCGCATGAAAAAGCCAGTCCCGGCCGGGACGTGACCTCGGATGGTCGTTTGAAGCGCGCACGCGCCACGCCGGCGAAGCCGCATCGCTCGGGCCGTTCGGAGAGTTCCACCAACGAACATGCCCGGCCGCGCCGGGTGGAAGGTCTCGCACGGACAGAATCGATTGTTACCGAACGAGGAATTCATGGTCGGCTGGTTATGGGCGACTTCGCCGGTCGCCGTTGAAGACGCCGATCACGATGCCGAAGCCCACATGGAGGGTCGAGTGGCGGGTCTCGGAGTTGAGCCAGAATCGGACGCGATGTGGGGACGCGTGCGCTTTTCGGTCTGCGAAACCGCAAGCGACCGGGGTGGTGTACGGGGGGGTTGTAGGGGCTAGGTTTTCGGGTGGCTTTGGCGCATGAAAAAGCCGGGCCTCGGTCGGAAGAAGACGACCGGGGGCCGGCATGGGGGTTTTACGTGGTGGAGCGTTTTTTTATGCGGCGATCGGCTGGGTCGAGAGGTACAGGCCGAGCATGCCGCGGTCCATTTCTTCCATGTCGACCAGGCGGCCGGCGACGTCGTACTCGCGGCCGGCGACAGGGCTCACGCGGCTCACGGTCATCCAGCCGACCCATTCGCGCTTGGGTTGCGGATGCCCGGCAGTGGTATCAACAAAAGGACAGATGCCGGCGAAAGGCGGGAGCTCGAGGCGGACTCGGATTTGATGGTCGGGTTTGAGGTTGGCTTGGCGGGTGCGGAGGCGTACGCCGCCGGGGGAGAGGTCGATGATGGTTCCCAGCGGCGCGTCGGTCGTGCGGCCGCCGTTCCAGCGGTCGACGCGGATGGCCTGGTGTTCCAGATCGTGCCGGCGGTATTGCCGCCGCTCACGGCCGAGGTCGTTCGAGTCCTCGGTAACCGTATTTCCGCCGTGCGTGCCGAGATGCAAAGTTGTCATTTCGATCTCCTTTAATTACCCATTTTAACAACACCCCTGATATCGGCAGGGCAATCAAATTCCATTTGTTAATTTAGGTAGAATCGGTGGTTGGGGAGGAATTGGATTTATCGGACGCTTGATTGGTCCTATGACAGGGAATGGTGGACTGCGGACGTCCGTTTTCGCGGACGTTTTATAAGAGCGCAATGAACCGGGCGCTCGTATACTTGTACAAGCTTCGACTCGTGAAAAATCGTGAAGCGGGACGAGTATGGGGGCAAGTACCCTCCACAGTCTTTTTTACTTTACGAAAACGCCAACTGGCTGCCGGTGACGCCGTTACCGCGCGGCAATAACTCCCGTGTCTCGAATTCTCTTGCTGCTCATCTTCGTATTCTGGATGTCGGCGCCGCAGTACGCGCAGCCGGCGGCGCGCGACGCGTGGATCGGCGTCGCCGTCTTTCTCGGCTACTACGTTTTGTTGGTCCTGGTAATGGGCGTGTGGGGCCGGCTGCTCGCCCGCCGGGTGTCGGCAGGGAACCTCCGCCGAAACCTCCGGCGGTACAACTACACCCTGTTTGTCGCGCGGGCGATGATCCCGGTGTGGTTCGCGTTCGGCGTATTCGGACTGGGCTGGGGTGAAATGGTTCACCGCGCGCTCGGCACAGACGCCCTCCGCGCCGCGCAACTGCCCGGCCTGCTGCTGGCGACGCTCCCGCCGATGGCGGCCTGGATGGGGCTGTGGTGGTCCCAATACCCGGCCGAGATCGCCCTCCGCGAGCAGAGCATGCTCGGCGCCCTCGAAGCCGACCTCCCGATCTACGCCCCGCCGCGCTTCCGCGATTATTTCCTGTCCAACGTCCGCCTGCGACTTTTGTTCACCGTCGTGCCGATCTTCCTCATCGTGCTGCTGCGCGACCTGCTGCTTTTTTTCGTCAGCGGCCGACCGTTCGGCCTGTCGGGTGAAGCCCTCGACGCCACGGCGATGCTGCTGGCCGCGGGTCTGGTGTTCGTCTTTGCGCCAGAAATCCTCCGCCGCGTTCTTCATACCCAGCGGCTTGAGGACGGCCCGTTGCGTCGTCGATTAGAAGCGATGTGCCAACGCAGCCAAATGCGCTACCGCGACATCCTCGTCTGGCGGACCCACAGCAACCTCGGCAACGCCGCCGTCATGGGCATCCTCCCACGCATGCGGTACGTGCTGTTGTCTGATCTGTTGCTGGAGACGATGACGGACGAGCAAATTGAAGCCGTCTTCGCGCACGAGATGGGTCACGTCATTCACCGCCACATGGCGTGGTTCGTGGTGTTCTTCGTTGTAGTAATGCTGGGAATGTCCGGGGCGGAGCAGTGGCTGCGGCAGATGGGTCTAGTCCGCGAAATGGCGGATTGGATGAAACCACTGATGATCGCCGGCGGGTTTTTCTGGGTGCTATCGCTATTCGGCTTTTTGAGCCGGCGGTTCGAACGGCAGGCAGACGTGTTCGCCGCCCGCACGATGCAGGCGGCCCACTCCGCGCCGATCACATCGCTGGCAGACATTTCCGGCGTCACGGGGGCGTCCATATCGCCCACGGCTCTTGCCCGCGCGCGCTCGCACGTCGGAACGTACGGCGCCAGCCTGTTTGCCTCCGCCCTCCAGCGCGTCGCGATCATCAACAACATGCCGACGGGCCCGCGCACGCGGTGGGAAGGCAACCTCCGCCAACGCGTTGCATTCCTGGCCGAACGCACCGGCGACCTCGCGCACAACTGGCTCCACGGGAGCATCCAGGACCGCCAGGAATATGTCCGCCGGCTCAGCGTCAACCCGGAACTCACCTACCGGTTCGACCGGTTCATGTTCCACCTGTACTCAACGCTGCTGTTCCTTCTCGCGGCGTCGGGGACGTTTCTCTGGTCGGTTTAGCAAAAAAGTTTGACCATCGCTCGCGTTTCGCGGAACGGCGCACACTC
>JBKJRK010000363.1:0-3822 GCA_046593135.1 Tepidisphaeraceae bacterium
TCTCCGCCGCCCGAAACGCCAGGCTGGGATACCCGTTTACCAGCGGGAAAAAGCCGCGAAGCATCGTGCCCTCGGCATTCACTGCGCCAAAGAGCGGATTTTTGATCGGTGGAGCAAAACGGCCGGGCCTGCCTTCTGCGGTCACCATGCTCCCGAACACGATCGGCACCTTGGTTTCAGCGACGAGGTCTGCAAAGGTCTCATCGGCACCGTGTTCGGAATCACGACTCACTTCGGTAAAAATTACATCCAGTGCTACGACCCGCGCGCCGCATCGGTCGAGATACTGAATGAGGTCGCCGAACACTTCGCGCGGCCACTGCCAACTCACGCGGATGCCGTCGTAGAACTCCCTGTTGTCGAGCCGGGTCAGTGATTCCTGGTCGATGTCGACGATCACGACCGGGCCGCCTCGCATGTCTTGGTAAGGTCGCAATTTATATAACGTGTCGTACAACAGGTGATCCACCGCCGGCCCCGCAAGCGGCGAAATGTGCCGCCACGCGAACGCCAGCACGGTGGCGCCAAAGGCGATGACGACCGCCGCCAGCCATTTCTGGCTGGTTTGCAGTTTCGGGAGCCGCACGGGGATGCGAGTTGGGAAGTGAAAGAATCGCAGCATGCAGGCGTTAGTTTCGGTGAAGCCCCGACCCCGTGTCCAGCAGGACAAGGAACGTTTACCGTCGGTCCAGCACCATCCAGACGCGGTCCTGGTTGATGTTGAACATCGAGTTGATCGAGGTGCTGGGGGCGAGGTCGGCGTCGAAGCCGCCGCGGTCGGCCCAACTGGCCGAGCCGTCGCCGTAGAGGACGTTGACGCCGGTTTTGTGACGGAGGTCGATCCGCGCGGGGGCGGCGACGAGGTCGGCGAAGATGGCCTTGAACTTGAAGTCGTTGAGCTTGGGGACGGGGATGAGGGCCGGGGGCGTGCCGACGAGGTTGCCGGTGAGGTGAAATTCGTCAGCCAGCTCGACTTCCGGGCGGCAGCCGTAGCCCGCGAAGACGTTTTTCGTCGGGTCGGGCCCGTCGGGCCCCGGCGGCCAGGGGTTGGTCTCGGACTGCCGGACGGATTGCGGGTCGAGGTTTGACGGGCAGAAAAACACGTCGGGCTCGGCCATCTTTCCGTTCATGTACAGAATGCCGAAGACGCAGTACTTTCCGGTCGTCGTCGAGTACACCATGCTGTTGAACTGCTTGATATTCCGCCGGTAGCCCAGGGGAACGAGGTCGCGGTTCTCCAAGGCGTACGTGTGAAAGATGGCGTGTATCTGCCGCAGGTTGCTCAGGCAAGTCGTCCGGCGGGCCGCCTCCCGCGCCTTTCCCATCATCGGCAGCAAGACCGCCACGAGGACTGCGATGATGCCGATGACGACCAACAGCTCAACGAGAGTAAACGCACGGCGTTTGGGCATGGAAATATCCTACACACGATACTTCGGCTTCGGGTTTTCGTTTTTTCGCCTGATTCCGACGTCCCCGGCCGTCGCCGGGCAGGCCAACTTCAGGACCGGCGAACTTCCTTGTATCCGTCGTGCCCGTGGAACGGCATAATGGCGTCAGCGGCATGCCGTCGAACGCTGCACGGGAAGGAAGGACGCCGATGCCCACGCCCCGCCACACCATCCTGGTCGTCGATGACGAGCCGGACGTCGTCAAGAGCGTGCAGGACCTGCTCCGGTTTGATTACCGCGTCCTCGGCGCGACCAGCGCGGCCGAGGGGCTGCGGATCATGGAGCAGAACGAGGTCCACTGCGTGATGACCGACCAGCGGATGCCGGAGACGACCGGGGTCGAATTCCTTACGCACATCCGCGGCGAACACCCCGACGCCGTCCGCCTGCTGTTCACCGGCTACGCCGACATCCGCGCGGTGATCGAGGCGATCAACCAGGGCAACGTCTTCCGCTACCTCACTAAACCCTGGGAGCCCGAAGAACTGCAATCCGTCATTCGCCAGGGCTGCGAACGGTACGACCTGCTCGTCGAGCGCAAGCGACTGCTCGACATTCTTCAGGTACAGAATAAGGAATTGGAGCGAACCAACGCCGAACTAGTTCAGTCGCACCAGCTCAAGCACGCGTTCATCCAGGTGGCCAGCCACGAGCTGCGAACGCCGTTGACGATCCTCATGGGCCTGCTGCGCCTCGCCGCCAAAGCCACCGGCGGCCAGGAGCCGCTCAAGGGTTGGATCGACCGGATTGAAAATGCCGGCAAGCGGCTGCAAGCCTTGATCGATCAGATCATCTCGATGCTCGTCGCCAATAAGTTCGAGCGCCCGGTCGAGCGGGTGGAAACCGATCTGGCCGATCTTCTTCGGCGCGCCGCCGACGACGTCCGCCCGTTCGTCGAGCTGCGGGGCCAGACGCTCGACATTGAAACCTCTCCCGACCTCGGCGCGCTCGCGGTGGAAGGCCTTCGCATCCGCGACGCGATCAATCATCTGTTGCTCAACGCGATCAAGTTCACGCCCGACGGCGGAAAGATCACCCTGGCCGGGTCGCGGTCGAGCGGCGGCGACGTGACCCTTCGCGTCACCGACACCGGCGTCGGCCTCGACCCGGCCGAGCGCGGGCAGCTCTTCGACCCGTTCTTCACGGGCTTCGACGTCTCGCACCATTCGTCCGGCGTCTTCGAGCACGGGCGCAAGGGCCTGGGACTTGGGCTGCCGCTCGTGAAGGCAATTGTCGAGATGCACGGCGGCAAGGTCGAAATCGAAAGCGAAGTCGGAAAAGGATCCTCTTTCACCATCACGCTGCCAAGCGCCACCCCCGCGCCAGCCGGCGCAACAGCGGCAGCCGCCGTCGTGTAAAGCCGCGGATGGCATCCGCGGTTTCTTGTCCGACGAAACCAAGCGACCCACACCCGACGAGGAACGATGCCCCGGCGACTGAGCACATCAAGGTTGAAGCGATGAACATCGAAGCCCGCAAGAGTCGCCTGATCGGCTCGCTGACATTAGCCGGCTTCGGCGCGATCGCCTCGATGGCGCTGGGTTTGTCGATCCTGATCGGCTGGGTCACGGGCGTCGAGAGCTTTCGTAACTTCCTTCACCCCGAAGGCGTGTCGATGAACGCCGCACCGGCAGTGTGTTTTGTCCTGGCCGGGGCGGCGCTGTGGCTGGCGCGAGACCCCCACCGCACGCCGGCCCGCGACCGCCTGCGGATCATTTTCGCCGGCGCCGTCACGCTCATTGCCGGCGCCAAATTGCTGGACTTGCTGCCGGCGATCAACCTCCCGATCGACCAAATCTTGTTCTCCACGCGCGCCGTCGGCAACCGCATGTCGCCCAACACGGCATTGTGTTTTCTTTTGGCCGGTCCGTCACTGATGCTTCTGGAGCGGCAGCACACTCGCGGGTTCCGCCTTTCGACCGCGCTCGCGCTGTTCGTTGTCGCGCTGTCCACGCTGGCCCTGACGGGCTACTTGTATGAAATCCAAGCCCTGTACCGCTTGCGCGAGTACAAGCCGATGTCGCCCAACACCAGCATCGGCATGCTGCTCCTGTCGGTCGGCATCCTGTGCGCCCGTCCGAACCGCCAGCCCGTCGTGACGCTCATCAGCGGAACCGCAGGCGGCGTGGTTGCCCGGCGACTGCTGCCGGTCGCCGTCGTCGTGCCCATCCTGCTCGGCTGGCTCAAACTCCGGGCCGAACGCGCGGGCGTGCTCGACAGCGATTTGGGCATTCTGCTATTCGCCTTGGCCATTGTCGTTGTCTTCCTCGCGCTGATCTGGCTCATCGCCCGCTCGCTGTACCGGCTTGACCTCGAACGTGTCAGCGCCGTGGCGGCGGTCGACGACAACCTCCGCCTGATGCGCACACTG
>JBKJRK010000502.1:0-6344 GCA_046593135.1 Tepidisphaeraceae bacterium
CAATTTCGCCGGGTCCTTCGCGGCGCGTTTCCCTTCGACGCCGGCAGGATCTTTCTTCTTCGGCGGGGCCGGGGCGAGCAGCAGGGCAAGTTCCTGCGCGGCCAGCTCGCGCTCGGCGTCTTTTGCGATGACGTTCCCGCGCGCGTTGACGGTCTCGGCGTAGAGCCTGCCGGCCGGGTCGCTCGCGGTTGCGATTTCAAGATGATTCCCGTGAAGTTCGCGCGACACGCCGGACTCGTCCTCCAACACGCAATGGACGTCGCCGTCTGCAACAATGTGCCGGACGACAGGCTGGGTCGCCTTTGCCTTCGCTTCGGCAACCGCCTCGACGGGCGTCGTCGGAGCGGGCGGATCGAACATGAGGTTGAGCCGCTGGCTCTTCAGCGACAACTGCGGGTGCCGGACGTCGACGTCGCCGTTGAGATCAAGGCTCTGCATGACAATCTTGTCGCCGCTCCCGGTGAAATGCGCGACGCCTTCGCGCGTCCAGGCGGCTTGTGCCGTCGCCTCGGATTTTCCGGACTCGTCGGCGGGGAAGATCGCCCGGCTCTTTCCGCCGAGCGTCGCGACTCCGTCCTCGGGCGCGTACTCCACCCATTCACTCAGCAGGGTAAGGGCGGGTTTTCCGGTTCGTTCGAGGTTGGCGAACTGGGTGATCTCGACCTGCGGAAACGCGTCGGAGTTGTGCAGGGCCACGCCGCCGTCCGTCGTGCGGTAGGTGAAGGCGGGGCAGCGAATCTCTACATTTTCGCGCGTCAGAATGACCGGCGCGCCGCGCATCTGCACGGCCGACTGCCCTCCCGCCAAATGCACGGGCGGCCCGGATTCCGACGGAACGATTCGCAGCTTGCCCGTCCAGTAGATGATGATCGGCTGCTCGACTTGATCGGCCGGTTGCGTCTGCGCCGCAACGTCGCTCACCGGCGCGGCCGCTTGCGGAGTCGCGATTCGCTCCGGCGCACCTGTCAATGGCGGCGCGGTTTCGGAAGCCTCGGCAATCGGCGCCGTGGTCGGCCGGTCCGGCTCGTCGCGCATCGCGTAGTAGACTTCGATGACGCTTCCGGTCGCGAGGGTTTGGTCTTGCTGGACGACCTGAACGTTGTCGTAGAACCAGATGGAATACACGGTCGAGTTGCTTTCGCGGGTCGCGGGCGCTGCGGGCCGCGATATTGCTCCCGCGGCGGCGCTCGCGTCTGCTGACGCCAACGCAATGACGGGACGGGATTCGATGGAATCGGCGTCGGGCGAGTTCCGGGTCACCGAAGTGACCCGCCCAGTCGGGCGATGCAAATCGGTCGCTTCCGGCGCGAGTACCTGCTTCGCGCCTGCCTCACCTTTTCGCCGCACACCTCTGCCGTTTCCCGTTCCTTGTACTGCATCCGGCCCAGGCATTCCTGTTCGTAAATTGCCGGGTTCTTTCACAACCAGTCGCTCGCCGTGCGCGATCTCGAGCAATTCGAGCCGCCGGTCGAGATCGTTCCAGCGGATCGTCAGTCCCCGGCCGTCAAATTCGTACTTCCCGCGGACCGTGACCTTCACTTGGTCGGCAGAAATCTGTTTGCCCGATTCGTCGGTGTAGGCTTCGGTGAAGATGCGGAACGACTCGTTGTCGAAGGCCGCGTTATTCATCTCCATGTCGAGGGTGGGCGCTGCGGCGTCGGCGGTTTCGTACAGTTGGAGGTGGACGTTTTGAAGCCGGCCCCGGCTGGGAGTCGCCGCCCCGCCGGACGCGAACGGGTCGGAACCCGCCTCGGGCATGTTCGAGACGATGACGTCGCCGGTTTCACCCGTCACGCGAATCCACTGCCCGCCCTTGAGGAAAAAGTGAGCCTCGGGCTTCTTCACAAGAACCGATCCGTCTTTCTGCGGGTTGAATTCTTCGGCGCGGAACTGGCTGGTCCGCCGGCGCGATTCGTCAAACTGCTTCAGCCAAACGTTCTTGCCGCCCCGGACGGTATAGGTGGAGTCCGTTTCCGCCATCGGTTTGGCTTGGCGCCGGGCGGCGGTATTGGCCGCGTCATTCCGAACCACGTCCGCCGGTTGCGTGAACCAATACACCCCGAACCCGCCGGCCAGCAGAATCATCGTGCCGAGAATGAGAAAAACGGTTCGCATGGGAAATCGGGGGTCAGTGGTCAGTGGTCAGTGGTCAGTAGTTAGTGGTCAGTGGTCAGGAATCAGTAACCAGACACGAGGTCGAGCGGATCGGTATTTATTTCATCCTTTTGACTCCTGATCCCTGACTCCTGATCCCCGACTCCTCTTCACGTTTTCGCCTCGTCCCCTGGCTCTACGTCGAGCATCCGCAGCACGACGAGGTCTTGAATGTCGATCAGGCCGATTGGGCGGTCGTGATCGTCGACCACCGGGAGCTCGTCGATCCGATGCGGCCGCATGACCGCCATGGCTTCGCTGGCGAGTTGGTCGCCGCGAATACGCTTGGGGTTGGCGGTCATCACGTCGCGGATCGGCCGGTTCAGCGCCGCCCCCGCATCGACGTCTGTAAACGTCCGGCGGAGGTCGCCGTCGGTGAAAATCCCGCTTACTCTTCCAGCATTATCGACCAGGATCACCGCGCCGCTCCGGCGTTTGATCGCGCTGACGTCATGCAGCACCTGCTTGACCGTCAGGGTGTCCGAGGCGATCGGCATATTTTCGCCGACACGAAACGTCATCGCTTCCCGAACGCGAATCAGCTTGCGACCCAGTTGGCCGGCCGGGTGATAGAGGGCGAACTCGTCTGCTGTAAAATTCCGCCACTTCATCACTGCCAGGAACAGCGCGTCGCCGAGGGCAAGCATCGCGGTGGTCGAGGCGCTTGGGGCGAGCCCGAGCGGACAGGCTTCTTCGACGTTGCCGAGCTTCAGCACGACTTCCGCGTCGCGTCCCAGTGCGGTGGACGCCGTCGAGGTCATGGCAATGACCGGGTGGCCGAGTTTCTTCAGCACGTTGAGCATCCGCAGGATCTCGTCGCTCTCGCCGCTGTACGAGAGGATGACGACGACGTCGCCCGTGCGCACCGACCCGAGGTCGCCGTGCATGGCTTCGGCCGGGTTTAGAAAATGGCTCGGCGTGCCGGTGCTGCTGAACGACGCCGACAATTTGCGGGCGATGTGACCCGCCTTACCAATGCCGCTGGTCAGCACAGAGCCTTTGCAATCGAGTATGAGCCGGACCGCGCGGTCGAAATGCTCGTCCAACGCCGGGACCAGCCCGCGCAAGGCGTTCACCTCCGCGTCGATCACCTGCCCGGCAAATTGGCGAATTTCACTGCTCATGGAAGCGAAAAGCGAAAAGCATGATAAGAGACATGCCGGGCCAAAGGAAACCGCCTGCCGTCGATATGAACGCCAAGCCGCCAAGGCCGCAAGCTACGAAAGAAAAAGTGGGCCACAGATGGGGCACCGATGCACACAGATAACTCCAGATTTCTTTCTTCATCTGTGAAAATCTGTGCCCTATCTGTGGCTTTGTTCTCGTCATGTATTCCCTTGACGTCTTGGCGTCTTGGCGTTCATCCACCCTTGCAACGTCCTTGAACCACCCGCCCGGCTGACTATTATCCCCGCGGTTCAGAACCGGAAAAGGCATCTACATGAGCACAGGCAAGGGCAACGCAGTCGTCGGTCAATCCGGCGGGCCGACGTCGGTCATCAATCAGTCGCTGGTCGGCGTCATCAACGAAGCGAGGAAACAGGGCCACATCGGCCGGCTGCTCGGCGCGCGGCACGGCGTGCGAGGGATCGTCAACAACGAATTCATCGAACTGAACGACGCACCTGCCGAGTTGCTCCAGCGCATCGCCCAAACCCCCGCCGCCGCCCTCGGGTCGACGCGCGACAAGCCGGACGCGGCCTACTGCGAGCGGGTCTTCGACAGCTTCAAGAAAAACGACGTCCGCTACTTCTTCTACATCGGCGGCAACGACAGCGCCGACACCGCGCGAATCGTTCAGGAACTGGCCGCCGCCCACAAATACGACCTCCGCGTCGTCCACATTCCCAAGACGATCGACAACGACCTCCGCGTCCACGACCACACGCCCGGCTACGGCAGCGCCGCGCGGTTCGTCGCGTCTGCGATCACGGGAGACAACCACGACAACGCCTCGCTGCCCGGCATCAAGGTCGACGTGATCATGGGCCGCCACGCCGGCTTCCTCACCGCCGCCGCAGTCCTCGCCCGCCGACATCCGGAAGACGGCCCGCACCTCATCTACGTCCCCGAGTCTCCCCTGTCGGAGGAACAATTCCTCTCCGACGTCGACGCCGTCTACAAAAAACAAGGCCGCTGCCTCATCGCCGTCAGCGAAGGCGTCAGCCAGCCCGACGGGAAAACCTGGGCCGAAGCGATGCAGCAAGGTGGGCAAAGCGGGCTCGAAAAAGACGCCCACGGCAACGTCCAACTCTCCGGCACCGGCGCCCTCGGCGACTACCTCGCCGGCCTGATCACCAAAAAACTCCAAGCCCCCGGCGGCAAAAAGCTCCGCGTCCGCGCCGACACCTTCGGCTACCTCCAGCGTTCCTTCCCCGGCCTTGCCGTCAGTGAAACCGACGCCGCCGAAGCCCGCCAGGTCGGCGAACGCGCCGTGCAAATCACCGCGACCGATGGCGTCGCCGAGTGCTCCGTCTACATGAAACGTGTGAGCAACAGCCCTTACAAGATTGAGTTGGATACAACCAGCATCAAAAACGTCGCCCGCGAAACCAAGCACCTCGACGAGAGTTTCATCCGCAACGGCAACGACATCACCCAGGCCTTCATCGACTACGCCAAGCCGCTGTTAGGGGGGGTCGGGGCGTTGCCGGTGGTGGGAAGCTTTGGCGAGTTGAAGCGGTAGCGACGGCGTTGTCCCTACGCCGCAACGCGCTCGGCGTGCGGGGCCGGCAGAAGCATCGCCGGCGCAGCAGGCAATGCGATCGCCCGCGTGACGTCATATTTCCCCTGCGGTCCGTCCGGTTTCACGGTCCTGCACTTCTCGCGGGCGCATTGATACAATGGCATCGGCAGAGGCGACGCGAGTTGTTTGCCGCGGCGGTAACGTTCGCGCAGATGAACAAGGAGATATCAATGTCGAAGATCTCACTGGTATTGTTCGCGGTCGTCGTCGCGCTCGCGGCGGCGGGGAAGGCGACTCACGCGGGGCCGAACGACTCGGCGCGTCGCAGCACAACGGCGCCCGCCCGTGATGCGTTCCAGCAAGCGATGGTGTCAGCGATTCACCACTTTGCAGCCGACGGTGAACTCGATCACTTGCGGACCGTCCTCGAAAAATACCCCGATCTCGTCAAGGCCCGTCGGAAGTTCAATGGAGCCGAAAAGCCGGTCCGAACGGACAGCTTTGCCGCGCTGCATTACGCCGCTGAAGAGGGAAGGACGGACGTGATCGAATACCTTGTCGACCACGGGGCGGACGTGAACGACATCTGCTACAGCGGTATGACGCCGCTGCACCTGGCCGCTTGGAGCGGTCATCTCGCGACCGCGGAAGCACTCGTCGAGCATGGCGCACGGACAGACACAAAGACCGAGGCCCGCCCCGAGCGCGACGCGGTCCTGCCGGGTTCGCCCGATGGCAAGCCGCAACACTTCCGCGCCGTCCCCGCCCGCACGCCGCTGGATCTGGCGAAGGAACAGAAGCACCCTGAAGTCGTGGAGTTTCTAACACGCAAGCCGCATTGACAACGAGGTAGTAGAAGCTGCCGGTTTTCTTGAGGACGCGGGCGAGCTCGACGCAGCGGGGCCGCATGTAGTCGATGTAGGCCGCGGTAGAGGCGTGGCGGTCCTCGAAGCTGCGCGCAGGGGGGGCCTTCGTCTCGCCCCAGAACACCTCGTAGTTGCGGTTGGAATTGAACGGCGGGTCGATGTAGATCAGATCAACGCAGGCATCGGGCAGCTTGGCGAGTTGTTCGAGGTTGTCGCCGCAGTAGACGACGCGGGTGTCGAGCAGCGAAGACGGCTTGCCGGGTGATGCGGCCTGTTTTGCGGGCTTGGTGACCGTCTTCCCCTTTTTCGCCATGAGCGGGAGAATAATCCGCGCAAGCGCCTCCGGCAAATGCGGGTGAGGGGCTGGATTACGCCCTTGGCCGACGCCGCAGGATGAGCAGTCCGCCCGCGGCCATCAGGGCGAGGGACGTGGGTTCGGGGATGCCCAAGGGCAGGATGTTCAAGACTTTCGCGGAGGTCGCGTTGTCCGTTCCGGGGAAGGGCATGGCGTCGCTGTTCGCGAGGATGTTCGCCTGGCCGCCGACCACATCGGCGCCCCACAGCACGGAGATCTGGCCGTCGGCGTCGCTGACGCGGGGGTTGCCGGCGCCGGAAGTGTCACTGAGCTGCGATTGGAT
>JBKJRK010000028.1:0-2854 GCA_046593135.1 Tepidisphaeraceae bacterium
CGGCACAGTTGAATAATAAGCGAGCGCGAGGCCTGAGGGGATTGGTCGGTCGGCCGCTTGCGGTTTCGCAGACCGAACGGCGCGTTCCGGTCTGCGAAACCGCAAGCAGCGTATCGAATTTTTGACGCGGCGTTTCGCTTACGCGGGGGGATGCGCTAAATAGGAGCTTGTGAAACGCTCAAGGAGCCGCGACCGTCAGGGAGCGGTCATGGTTCTCTTTAGGGAACCACTCCCTGACGGTCGCGGCTCTTTCAGTCGTTTCCGAATCACGGTCATCTATTTAGAATTCTCGCACTTTCCCATGGACGTACCCGCGCCGCAGATCCTTCGCCACAGCAACACATTCACTTCGGCGCGCGCGCCCGGCGTAACGTTTCATCGCACCAGCGCGGCGCCTGCGGACTCGACGCACGTTCGCGCCCGCTTGGCCATCGTCCACGGCTACGGCGACCACTCCGGGCGCTACGCCGACGTGATGACCTGGCTCGCCGGGCACGGCATCGCGTGCCATGCCTTCGACCTCCGCGGGCACGGGCTTTCCTCGGGCCGGCGGGCGTATGTCCGACATTGGGACGAGTATCTTGACGACGTCGACGCGTTTCTGGCGTTGCCGGAGTTTCGCCAGTCGCCGGGCGACCCGCCGGTGTTCGTGCTCGGGCACAGCCACGGCGGACTCGTTGTCGCGGTGGCAGGAATTCGCGGAAGAATCAGCTCCGCGGGGTACATCTTGTCCGCGCCGTATTTTGCCAACGGGCTGTATGTTCCGGCGGTCAAGTCTGCCGCGGCAAAGGTGCTGAACATCGTGTTGCCCTGGGTCCGCATCAAGTCCGGCATCGGCCCGGCGATGGGTTCGTCCGATCCGGTGATGGTCGAAGAATCGCGTCACGACCCGCTGCTGCTTCGATCGGCGACGCCGCGGTGGTACATCGAACACAAGCGGGCGCAGGCGGAAGCGATCGCCCGCGCCGCGGATTTCACGTTGCCGCTGCTGGTGTTCTGCGGCGACGCCGATCCCGTCGCCGACCCGCGCGGCGCGGCGGCGTTCCACGCCGCGGCCGGTTCGGCCGACAAGACGCTCGTCGCCTACCCGGGGTTCCTCCACGAGCCGATGCGCGACGCCGGGCGGGCGCAGGTGTACGCGGATGTGCTGGGGTGGATCGACCGGCGAGCGGCGGACGCTACGGCGGTGGCGCAAGACCTCAGCGCACACGGCAGTCGCTTGGCCACTTGATCGTTCAGCTGTTCGCACGCTGCGCCGGCGTGTCTCATCTCTCGGGTTTCACCGCCGCGCCAAGGTGCTCGCGGACGTTCTTCAACCGGTCCGGCTCGTGGCCCGCCCATGCGAAGAGTCGCAACGCCTCGGTGTAAGCCTCCCGGGCGCAGTCCCGCGCCATCCGCGGCGAAAGCGGCATGTGCTCCTGCAACGGCGTCACGTACGAATGGCGTGCCGCGACGGCGTCAACAATCTCGGCGGGTGTGCGAAGGGCCATCGGCGCTGCTCTCCTCGGCGGAAGCCGACGGCATCTTACCCGAACTTCGCCACGCACCGCGCGCACAGCCGCCGGCGGACGGCGCCGCGGGTCCAGGTGTCTGTGGTTGCTTGCCCGCAGCGCGGGCACGAATGGATCCGCGTGTGGAAGGTGAAAGACGGGGGAGACGAGGGGGTAAGGTGACAAGCGGACAATGAAAGCATGCCCGCCCCCGTCTTTGTCCCCGTGTCTCCCCGTCCCCTTATCCCCTTGTCTTGTTCTGTCCCAATCAGGTGACCCCACACGTTCAACGTCCCCCGTGCCCCCGGTTCAGTGCCGATCAGGTTGAACCCGGCGGCGGTCCAGAAGTCGTTGGCGTCGAGGAAATCGAGGCAGCGGAGAGACACGCCCCGCGCTCCGGCGGTTTGCGCGCGGTGGAGTAGGTTTGACACTAAAGCGAGCCCGTGGTGGCGTCGGCGGGCGTCGTATTGGATGGCGGCTTGGAAGATTCGCACTTCCGGCCGGGCGAGCGTGCCGTGATGCAGGAAGCCGGCGGGCTCGCCGTTCTCGCGCGCGAGCCAGATGCGGCCCAGTTCGATCTTCTCCGCCAGTGCCACGCGCGGGATGAAACCCAGCGCCTCGTGATTCTTTTTCTGGAGCGAAACGACGTACGCGAGATCGGCATCAGACGCGCGCGAGACAATTTCGGCGCGCACGGCGACGGTTCGGGTGGGCATGGAAAATCTCCGAATGCCCGTTGCTGACCTGACGAAATTGGATTGGAAGTCCGCTCACGCGTCGCGCGTCCATGCGCGGCGGGTGGCGGTTATACGGATCGGGATTAATCCGTGCGCGTCACGTCTCAATTTTCCAGCCGGCAGAGCCGCGTCAGCGGCCCTGAACCCGCGCGAGGATTAATCACGATCCGTATTAGACGCGACGGAAACATCCGGCGGCTCCTTTCGGAGCCGCCGGACGGGGAACCCGAGCGGCGTCGGAGCTTGCGTCGCCTCCTGCGGTCGATCGGGCGTGCCACGCGCAAGGACGCGCGGCGCCGTGTGGTATCGATGAAGGCGCAACCCGAAAAGTACTGATTTTCAGGAAGGATCGGGCGCGAATGTTAGTAATTTGTTATATATTAAACGAACTGTTGCGATCCCCCGCTTCAGCCCGTAATGAAGGCTGAAACGCGATCTAAATTTCTCTTGCGTTTATATGATGAAAATATATCATACAATTTAGTTTTGTCAAGATTAAACATTTCGGAAGGACGGCGATGAGCAACGACATCCACTTCGGGGACTGGCTCGCGCAGGAAATCGGCAAGCTCGGGATCAACCAGAGCGAGTTTGCCCGCCGGGCGGAAATCCCGCTGCCGACGCTTC
>JBKJRK010000037.1:0-5444 GCA_046593135.1 Tepidisphaeraceae bacterium
GCAGAATCCTGCGCACTACGAACCATGTCGTGCGCCGCTTCGTGGCTTCGTGGCTTCGTGGTTCAAACCTCTCCTGGTTCAACCGCGTGCTAATAAATCGGCAACTCCGCCTGGATCAGCGTCGGCTTGCCTTCGCGTTCGAGGCGGCGGACTTTGTAGGTGGTCAGTGTGACGCCGGGCATGTCGCGGAGGGCGCCGGTGTCGAGGTGGAAGGCCCAGGAGTGGAGGGGGCAGACGGCGCAGCCGGCTTCGACCCGGCCGGCGGCCATCGACCCGCCGGCGTGGGGGCAGGAGTCGTCCATCACGTAGACTTCGCCGCGGTTCAGGAAGACCGCGAGGTGAAAACCGCCGATCTCCACGTACTTTCCGCGGCGCTCGACCAACTCCGACAACTCGCAAAGGCTCGCCCAGGACATGTGTATTGCATCAATCGCGGACACGCTCGACGCCCGCTCTTACTTGTTCAGGTCATCAGCCGGCTTCGGCGCGGCGTCGGTTTTCGGCGCTTCGGTCGCCTCGGCGGGGGTCGGTTCGTCCGGATTGGGTTCGGCGGACTGTCCCGCGGCGGGTGATTCCTGCGGCTCCTCTGTCGCCGCCGCGGGTTGCTCCGCCGCCGGTTCGGCCGGCATCTCACCCTCGGGCGCGGCAGGCTCGGCCGATGCTTCGGCGGGGACGGTTTCGTCGGGCTTCTCGGCTTCGGGCGCGAGAGCGGTGGCCGCGGCTTCGGCCGGCAGCGGCTCGGCGGTTTGGGTCGCCGGGGGTTCGGCCGGGGAGGTGGCCGGTCCGGTCGTCGCGTTTTCGTTTGTGGGCACCTGGGTCGTTGGAACGGTGCTTTTGTCGGCCATCTGCCGGACGGCCCGGGCGATCAGCTTCGACGCGTCTGCCGCGATGTAGGGCCGGCCAACGGGGCGAACGGTGTCGAGCTCGTCGACGGTCGCGCCGAGATGCTTCAACGTTTCATCCAGAGCCGCGTCGGCGTAGGTGTCGTCGTGACTGAGCCGCTTGAGGGCGACGTCCGCGGCGCGAAGGCCGGTGCCGATAGCCGGCTCGATCGTCGACACGGCTGCGTCCGACGACAGCCGCCCGCGTGACGACTCGATCGAGCGAACTTGCAGCCGCAACGCGTCCGAAGGCTCGGGGCCTTCCAGAATCGTCAGCGCCTGGGCAATGTCGCCGAACACGTCGCGCATAGCGTCGCGGTGCGCAGCGGCTCCTTGACCGGGCAGGGCGTGTGCCTTCTGCTCCAGCGAGAAAGCCACGTCCTCAAGCACGCCAATGTTCTGCGCCGCCTCGACGGCCGTCGCGTCGTGCGCTTCGGCAATCGGCTGCTCTTTCATCGGCGCCTGCTTCGGCGTACACGCCGGCAGCACCGCCGCGGCGCAAGCCGACGCCAGAATCATCTTCCAACCCGCTCGCGTTTGTCGCTGTGTACTCAAGGTGATGTTCCTTTCGCCGAAGCGGAGCCTGTCTGTTGCGTGCGACGTGACAAGTGATTCGTGAAACAGCGCGCGTTTCTGTGGGCTGGTTTCACGCTTCACTCATCCCGTCCTCACGTTCCACTACTTCATCTCTTCGATCGAAACCGGCCGGCGCTGTTCCGCGCTGACGATGGCGGCTTCGAGCACCTGCTGGGTCTTGTACGCGTCCTCGAAATCCGGCAGCGGCACGACCGGGGCCTGCCCGCCGATGACTTTCAGCATGTCGGCGGCCTGGTTCACGAAGCCGTGTTCATAACCGATGATGTGCGCGTCGGGCCACCAGTTGCCGACGTACGGGTGGTCCCCGCCGTGGGTGACCATGATGCGGGTCCAACCCTGCTGCTTGCGCGGGAGGCTGGCGTCGTAGAAGTCGAGGTAGTTCATGTCCTCGAAGTCGAAGCGGATGGAGCCTTTCTCGCCGTTGACTTCGATCTTGTTGCGGTTCTGGTTTCCGGTGGCGAGTCGCGAGGACTCGAAGCTGCCGAGTGCGCCGTTCTTGAAGCGGGTGAGGAAGAGGACAGCGTCGTCGACGTCGCTCGTGCCCATCTGCCCGCCGCCCGCGGTCCCGCCGGCGATGCCGCCCTTGGGGCCGGATTCCACGATCTTGCGCTGTTTGATGAACGTCTCGGCGACCGAGCCGATGACTTCCGTCACTTCGTCGCCGGTGATGAAGCGGGCCATGTCGATGATGTGGGCGTTGAGGTCGCCGTGCGCGCCGGAGCCGGCGTTCTTCTTCTGGAACCGCCAGAGCAGCGGAACGTCCGGCCCGCCCCAGTCCTGAAGGTACGCAGCGCGGACGTGATAGATCCGCCCGAGCTTGCCTTCTTTCACAAACTGATGCGCCAGCGCGACCGCGGGCACGCGCCGGTAGTTGTACCAGACGAACGTCTTCCCCTTGGCCTTCTTCGCCGCGTCGCGCATCTGCCGCGCCTCGGCGAGCGTGCCGGCGAGCGGCTTTTCGCACGCCACGTGCTTGCCGGCTTCGAGAGCCGCGATCGACTGCTCGGCATGTACGTCGTTGGGCGTGCCGATGTCGACCAGCCCGACCTCCGGGCTGGCCACGGCCTGCTTCCAATCGTTCGACGCGTTTTGCCAGCCCCACTGCTGCTTGAACTCGTCCAGCTCGGCTTTGTTGCGACCAACGATCGTGTGCATGACCGGCATCAGCGGCAGCTCGGGAAAGAACTTGCCGACGTTCAAATAGGCGTTGCTGTGCGTGCGGCCCATGAATTTCTGGCCGACCAGACACACGTTGATTGTTTGCTTGCTCGCCATCGCGTCAGGTCCTCCGGGTTTACCTTTTGAACCGACTGTTTTCGGTCCGGTTTTGAACGCCCGGCAGTGTAGCTGCGCGTCAGGAGCTTGCAAGAATTGCGACTGTCCGGCGCGATGCGGAGAAGCGCTAACCCGCCGACCGCTCCCTGAACTCTGCGTCGTACCGCTTCATGCGCGGGTCGAGAACGATCGGCCCGAACGGCAGCAGTGCTCCGACGAATACCAGCGCGCCACGGGCGATGGGCCAGCGGGCAACAATAAGAGTCTGGAGCAGGGCGAGGGCGAAGACAACGAAGAGCACGCCGTGCGCCCAGCCCACCGCCTTCACCGCGGCGGGCATGCCCGCGAAGTATTTGAGCGGCATTGCCACCCCGAGCAGCAAGAGAAATGACACCGCCTCGATGAGCGCGACCGTACGGAGAAACGGGATGGGATTTTTCTGAGCCATGACGACGGGGAAGTCTACCCGGATCGGAACAATCCGTCTGTATACGTGGACGCTCTCACGCTGGAGGTGGAGCGGTGTATCCATTAGAGTTCGGCCGCTGCGGGGACGGCTTAATTCAATCCATTGAGAAACAGTTATGACGCTTGAAACGCCCTCGAATCCGACGCGCCCCGGCCTGACGCGGGTGCAATGGCTGATCTGCGTGATGGCGGCGATCGGGTTCGCGTTCGACATTTACGAGCTGTTGATGCTCCCGCTGATTGTCCGGCCGGCGTTGCTGGAACTGACGGGCGCGAAACCCGGGACGCCGGAATTTGAACGGTTCGTCGGGTTGTTGTTTTTTGTGCCGGCGTTGTTCGGCGGAGTGTTCGGCTTGCTGGGCGGGTATCTCACCGACCGCCTCGGCCGGCGGCGCGTGCTGACGTGGTCGATCCTGCTCTACGCCGGGTCGGCGTTCGCCGCGGGGTTCAGCACGAGCTTCGGGATGCTGCTCCTGTTCCGCACGACGACGTTCATCGGCGTGTGCGTCGAGTTTGTGGCGGCGGTCGCGTGGCTGGCGGAACTGTTCCCGGAACCGAAACGCCGCGAGAAGGTGCTCGGCTACACGCAGGCGTTCAGCTCGATCGGCGGATTGCTCGTGGCGGTGGCGTTTGCGATGGCGGTCAAGATCGACCCGGTGAAGGCGTGGCGGTACACGCTGATGTCCGGCATCATCCCCGCCCTGCCGCTGATCCTCATCCGCCCGTTCCTCCCCGAAAGCCCCGCCTGGGCTGCCAAGAAGGCCGCCGGCACGCTGAGGCGGCCGAGCCTGCGCGAGCTGTTCGCGCCGCAGTACCTGCGGACGACCGTCGTTACGACGCTCATGTTCGCCTTCAGCTACGGGGCCGCCTTCGGCGCGATCCAGCACATGCCGCGCATCGCGCCGGGCATGCCGGACGTGAAGGCCCATACGCAGGGCAAGCCGGTCCCGGAGCAGCGGAAGATCGAGCAGGCCGCTTCGGCGAGCTATCAGACGTCACAGGAAATCGGCGGGCTGATCGGGCGGTTTATGCTGGCGTATCTGGCCGTTCTGATCGTGAGCCGCAGGAGACTGCTCCGTATATTTCAGGTGCCGGGGCTGGTGATCGTTCCGATCACGTTCGCCTTTCTCGCGATGCACAACCGCCACCTTTTCGACGTCCCGCTGCCGGTCTGGCTCGGGGGCGGCATCACCGTGTCGAGCTTCGGCATCGGCATCTTCCTGACCGGCTTGGTGACCGTCGCGCAGTTCAGTTTCTGGGGCAACTATCTGCCACGCGTCTACCCGATCCACCTGCGCGGCACCGGCGAAAGCTTCGCCGCCAACATCGGCGGGCGGATGATCGGAACGTCGTTCGCACTGGTGACGACGACGCTGGCCGGCACGTCGCTCATCCCCGGCTCGGCCGGGCCGGTCAAGCTGGCGTACACCGCGGCGCTCGTCGGCCTCTTTGTATATGTCGCCGGCTTCGTGTGCAGCTTTTTCCTCCCCGAGCCCCCGCCCGACGACGCCGCGCTCGAAGCGCTCCACGGCGACACGCCCGTCTCGACCGGCCGGCGAGAGAACACGGAGGTCGTGTGAACCGACCGACGCCGCCGGCACTGTTTGCGTTTTTGCCGATCGCGATCGTCGCGAGCGCCGCGATCCTGATCGTCGCCGTGTTCGCGCGCGTGCCGACCTACCGCGTCGCTCCGGCCTTCCTGCTTCCGGCGTTGTGGGGCGTTCTGCTGCTGCGCCGGCGGCTGCATCTTCACCCGTTGCACTACGCGCTGTTTGCCGCCGCGATTCTGATCCATTGCCTTGGCGCGTTCGGCTTTTATCAGCGGGCGTATTTCGGGCTGTCGTTCGACATTTACGTCCACTTCTATTTCGCGTTCGCCGGCACGTTTATCGTCGAGCGGTTCGTCTACAGCGGCGTACGACTGGGCCCGTGGACCGTTCGCGTGACGACGCTGCTGTTCATGATGGGGTTCGGCGCCATCCACGAAATCTGGGAATACGCGTCTTACCTGGCGCTCGGCGAAGAACGGGGCATGCTAAGACCGAGCACGTCCTACTTTTTCGACACGCAGCGCGACCTGCTCAACAACCTTCTTGGGACGACGACATCGCTGGCGATCATCGCCGTCGTGCGCCGGCTTCGCCGCCCACGCACGACCCCAAGGGTTTGAGCACGGCGTTCGCGATGGGCATTACGCTAAAGCAAGTTCACCACAACCGTAGC
>JBKJRK010000241.1:0-2664 GCA_046593135.1 Tepidisphaeraceae bacterium
CACCTTTTAATCAGTTGCCAGTGGCCGGTTGCCAGTGCCCAGTGAATGCAAGTCTTCACTGGCCACTGGCAACCGGCCACTGGCAACTTTTTTCCCCAATGCTTACCAAACGCATCATCCCTTGCCTCGACGTTGACCGGGGACGGGTGGTAAAGGGGGTTAAGTTTTTCGACCATGTCGACGCCGGCGACCCGGTTGAGCAGGCCAAGCGGTATCAGGATCAGGGCGCGGACGAGCTGGTGTTTTACGACATCACCGCCAGCCACGAGGGTCGGGAGATCATGGCGGACCTCGTGTCGCACGTCGTCGAGCAGATTTTCATGCCGCTGACCGTCGGCGGAGGCATCCGAACGTTGGACGACGCGACGCGCTTGATCCAAGCCGGCGCCGAAAAGGTCAGTGTCAACTCGGCGGCGGTGAAGAACCCGACGCTGGTCAACGAGATCGCCCGCAAGTTCGGGCGGTGTGCGACGGTATTGGGCCTCGACGCCAACCGCGTCCAAATCGACGGCGCCGAGCAGTGGCACGTTTTCGTCAACGGCGGTCGTGTCGACACCGGCATCAAGGTGATGGACTGGGTCCGGCAAGCCGAAGCCGCCGGCGCCGGGGAGATCGTGCTCAACGTGATGAACGCCGACGGCACGACCGCCGGCTACGATTTGGAAATGACGGCGGCGGTGAGCGACGCGGTGAAAATCCCCGTCGTCGCCAGCGGCGGGGCGGGCTCGCCGGCGCACATGCTCGACGTCCTCACCACTGGCCACGCCGACGCGGCACTGGCCGCCAGTATCTTCCACTTCGGAACGTACACCGTCGGGCAGGTCAAGGATTTCCTTGGCGAGCGAGGTGTGCCTGTGCGGTTGACATGACCGGGGCGAGGCCGGATCGTCCCGGGATGCCCGCAACCGTCTTTGACGCCATCTGCCGTGCCGAAGCCTTACTGCCGGGAGAACCAGTAGACGAAGGGCTTGACCCTAAACTCTCGAAACAATCGTCCCGAATTCTTACAACAACGCGCCGGTCACTAACTGTCAGCGTCATTTCGCTTCTTCAAAGCTCACCGTCCGGTCGAACACCTTGGTAAACAGTTCCATCTGCCGCCGCGCGCCCCACAGTTCCAACTCGGCGTCGCCGCGGGCGAGTACGACGATCGTCACGTGGTGCCGGCCGATTTTTACCTTGACGTTTGAAACGACGCCGCAGTGGCTGCGATCGAGTCCGTCGGCGATGCGCAGCAGTGCGGCGCCGACGTTGACGATCCGCCGGGCGTGCTTGGGGAGCGCCACGTATGCGGGGTGGGAAGTACACGGCTTGGCCTTGCGGTGATAGCGGGCGATGCCGGCGATGATCCGGATCTGTTCGCGCGAAAAATTCTTCAGGTCGCCGTTCAGGATCAGGTACTGGCTGTGGCGGTGGTGGCGCTCCCGGGCGATTTGCAGGCCGATGTCGTGGAGCAGGGCGCCGTATTCGATCAGCTCCCGCTCTTCGGTCCCGAGGCGGTGCAGGCTGCGCGTCTGGTCGAACAGTTGCATGCACACCCGGGCGACTTGCTCGTGGTGCGACTGATGCCAGTCGCACCGGCGGGCGAGGTCCAGTACGCTCCGGCGGCGCGGGTCGGGGACTTGGCGACGGATGGACAGCTCCGGCGCGTGGCGGGCCAGGTAGTCCAGCAGCATTCCCTCGCGGAGAGCCGACTTGCACACCTTGATCTGGCTCAAATCGAGCCGGCGGAACAATTCGTTTACGAGCAGCGCGCCGGCGACGATCTGGTCCTTTCGCTGATCGTCCAGGCCGGGCATGCCCGCGCGGTCCTTCGTACGGCTTTCGAGCAGCCGGCCGACGAGACGCGCCAGCGGCTCGCGCTCGACGACGGTTGCGCCGTTGCCGCTCTTGCCGTACAGGGCGTTGGACATCGCCGCGAGGTTTTCCAACGTGCCGCTCGTGCCCAAGGCTATGACCGGCTTTTGGGCGAGAATCTCGTCGCAAAGCGGCGACAACTCGCGGTCGTAATGGGTCAGGAGCGATTTGAGGTCGCCGGGGGAGATCGGGTCGGAAGTGATGTAGCGCGCGGTCATCCGCGCCGAGCCGAGCTTACGGCTTTCAAGCACGCCGGCACGTTGCCCGTCGGCGACGATGAACTCGACACTGCCGCCGCCGATGTCCAGAAGAAAATGAGGTTTGTTGCAGAGTTCCGCTTCGTGTCGCACGCCGAGGTAGATCAGACGGGCTTCGTCGCGTGCCGAGAGGATGCGGATGTTCAGCCCCAGCTCCCCGCGGACCCGCTCAAGAAAATCGCCGCCGTTCTCCGCTTCGCGAACCGCACTGGTGGCGGCGGCCAGGACCTTTTCGCACTGCCGCGCCTGGGCGGCCTGCTGGAAGCGTCGGAGCGTCGTCACCGCGCGGTCCATCGCCTCCCGGCTGAGCCTTCGCGACGGGAAGCTGATCCGACCGAGGCCGACCATTTCCTTCATCCGCCACAACGTCGTGACGCTCCCGTCGGCGTCGACCTGGGCGACGATCATGTGCAGGCTGTTAGACCCGATATCGATCGCCGCGACGCGGAAATCCGCGCGCTCGGCTGCGGGAGGCTGAGGCTTGGTCTTGCGGAAGATTGACAGGGTCGTGGAGCGTGCCATGGCGAACGCCGTTTTACTCCGGAACGGC
>JBKJRK010000258.1:0-4705 GCA_046593135.1 Tepidisphaeraceae bacterium
GACGAATGCTGCGCATGCCAAATGCGATCAAACCCGCTGCGACGAACGCGAGCACGAGCGTCATTGCCATCAGCAGCAGTGAGCCTTCAATCATGTCGTCGTAGCGGAGCATGTGGACCCATCCCATGAGCATCGGGACGAGCGGCTGCGGGCGGAGCGGAGAGATCAAAACAGTCGCGGGGACTTCGGTCAGGGCAAGAACCCCGACGAGGATTCCCGACGCGGCCAGCACCGGCCAGGCCAAGGGCCAGATGACGTGGCGGGCGGCTTGGGCGGGGGTGGCGCCGTCGAGGGCGAGCAGTTCGCGAACCTGACGCCACGGGCGCGTGCGGGTAAAGCCCGCCGCGAGGAGGGCGAGCCATCCGAACCGGGCCAGGTAAGCCATCGCTACGATGGGAATCCCGTTGTAAATCAGGTCAAAAATGTCACGTTTGTCGCCCCCGGCCCCCGTGCCCAACTGAACCATATCAAGCGGCCACGGCGCCGGGCGATTGTATAGCCGGATCAAAGCGATGGCGAGCAGTTGCCCGCCGACCAGAAACGCCGCCAAGGAAAAAAGTAACGCCCCTTTCGCCGGTCGAACTGCGGCTAGAAACGCCACACCCGCCGCCACCAGCGCGGCGCAACACGCCAGGATGATCGATCCCGATGCCTGCGGGCTGAACTGCGACCAGATCGTCGCGAGGCTCCGGTGAACGTGCAGCGACGCGATCATCGCGCCGGCGGGGACCGCCATAGTGACTAAGACGATGACAAGGGCCAGACATTTCACGACCCAGCCCGCATTCAGGACGGAAGGCCAAGATCCGGATTCCAGATGCTCGGCGTCGGCTGACGCCCTCCACACCCCAACGAGTCCGAGAGTTCCGAGCAGGGCCGCGACGACGAGAAGTGGGAGTGAAGTGGCAACCGCGGCGCCGGCGCGGGCGTCTTGGCCCGTTAAACCCCGGGATTGCAATCCCGAGGCTTGGTTCGCCAAGGCGGTCGGGATTGCAAAAGCGTCGTCATTCCCTGAATCGATTGCAGCGCCACCCCCCCCGATGAACGATGCTGTGATCGGGTTGTCCAGTCCGCTGAACGCACCGGTTTCGAAGACCATCCGGACTTCGGTTGCGACAACGCTGATGCCCGTCGGTTCGTAGACGGCAAATTCCTGGCTCGCGAGCACGACGACGCACGCCATTGCCGCCGCCGCGGGGCCGGCGAGTTGCCGGGCGATCAGGCGTCCGAGCGCGCCGTCGAGCAATGCCTGTTGCTGGACGTCGGTGTCGAGTCTTCGCAGCGCCAGGGCAAGCACGCCGGCGGGGATCGGCCAGAGCCAGGTCGCGAGCGTCCAGATACAGCGGAGAATGTCGGCCGGGCCGGCGAGGTCGGGCGTCTTGTCGATCAGGCGGAGGAATTGGGACCAGCCGTAGGCGTAGGTAATGGACGGCAGCAGTAGCGTCGCGGGCAACGCGAACCACAAAGCCACGGTGAACTTCCCGCGCCCCCTGCCCAAGGCCAGTGCCGCCGGGAGTGCGAGGATCGTCGCAAGGATCGCAACGCCGACGCTATACGCGAGCGTGCGCGTGAGCAACTGGAGGTAGAAAGTGGTCGGCAGCAGGCTCCGTAGGCCCGCGGGATGACGAGCGACATGCATTCCCATCCACGCCAGCGGGAGCGCGCAGCAGAGCAAGACGACGACCCATACGGGGATAGCCCAAATGAGCCCGGGTTGTCGCCGGCCGGAAACTATTCGCGTCCCTCCAGGATGGTCATCGCTTGCTCGACCGCTTGTGGCATCGCCCGGGCGGCGGCGGCGAAGTCCACGTCCATCGTGCGGATATTTTCCGGGTCGCGCACCGACCAGCCGGCAAACTTCGCGTCGATCAATCTTCGCTCAACCTCGGGAGACAACAGGTAATCGACGAGTTGCTTGGCCGCATCCGGATGGCGAGTTCCAGTGACGAGGCCCACTGTCGTCGGGATCGCAAGCGTGCCGATCGTATCCTGGTCCGGCAAACCGGCGGCGAGCGTGCCGCCGTTGCGCCGGGCGGAGGCGACGTCGTCGTTGTCGGTCAGCCCGACGGCGATTTCGCCGCGCGCGATCGCCTCCGCGACCGCGCCGTTGCCGCCGAGGAGTTTCACGTCGTTGGCCTTCAGTTTCTTGAAGAAGTCGGGAAACCGCGCGGGACCCCACAGGACGTAAAGCGACGCGACATGCCCGCCGGTTGTGCCGGCGGTCGGGCGGGCGATTGCCACTTTGCCCTTGTGTTCGGCACGGAGAAGATCATGAATCGACACCGCCGGCGCCGTTTGAGTTTCACCCGAGACGACATGCACCGCGATCACCCGCGCCCGCAAACCGACCCCGGCCCAACGGTGTTCCGCGTCACGATATTTCGCAGCGACGTCCTTCGCCGCCGCTGACGCGTACGGCGTGAGCAGCCCGGCGTCGGCGAGCCGGATCGTGTGGAAGACTTCGTTCCCCCACCACACGTCCGCCCGCGGGTTGTCCCGCTCGGCCTCGAGACGCGCCGCCAGACCCGCGGATTTCGTGGCTTCGGTGTCGGTCTGCACGACGACTTGGATCCCGGTCTTTGCTTCAAATTCCGCGACGATCGGCTTGACGTACGGCTCGTCCACGCTGGAGTACAGGACGAGTTGCGGCGCCGCCGACTTTGAAGAGACGGAACGGTCGCAGCCGGCGAAAGCGAGCAGGAGCAGCGCGGCGAGTGAAACACGAATGACGAAACCCGAATAACGAATCAATGACGAAGCACGAATGACGAATAGGATAAGTCGCACAGGGTACACGCGATTCAGTCGGGCTTGGTCATTCGTCATTCATTCGTCATTCCGGTTTTGGCCATTCGTTATTTCTTCTCGGCGTCCTGCTGCATCGCGCGGTGGTATTCCTTGACGGCTTCCCGCGCCTGGCGGGAAACGCGGGTCGGGTCGACTTCGTCGGTGGCCTCGGTTTCGAGGGATTCGACGACTTCCTGAAACTGGGCTTTGCTTTCGCCCTTTAGCGCGCTGGCTTTGACGAAATTGGAGGCGAGGATTTTGCCCTTTTCGATGGTAGCGGAGTTGGACAATTCCTGCTTGGTGTCGAACGGCGCGACTTCCGGCGCCGCGCGCCGGCCCGCCGCCTGGGCCGCGCCACCGCCGCCGTCTCCGTCGGCGCCTCGGCGGTTGGGGTCGCCTTTCTGGAACTGGCCTTCGCCACCGCCGCCGGCCTGCTGGCCGTTTTGCCCGTTGGCCTGCTGTTGGCCGCCGGCCCCTTCTTGGCCACCCTGCTGTCCCCCATTCTGCTGACCCTGGCCCGCCTGCCCGCCTTGCTGGGCGGCGTCGGCCATCGCCTGCATCTGCTGAAGCTGTTGCTTCATCTGCTGTTGCGCTTGTTGTTGCGCGCCTTGGTTGCCCTGCTGTTGCTGCTGGCCCTGGCCGCCTTGCTGTTGGCCTTGCGCTTGCTGGCCTTGCTGGCCCTGCCGTGGCTGGCCGTTCTGGCCCTGCTGACCCTGCTGTTGCTGGTTCGCCTGAGCGGCTTGCTGCATGGCCTTGGCCATTTGCTGGGCGTTCTGCGCCAGTTGCTGGGCCTGGGCCTGGCCGTTTGCCTGCATTTGCAACTTTTGCAAAAGTCCCTGCGCCTGCTGCATCTGCTGCTGCGAAGGGCCTTGGCCGTTGTTCATCTGCTGCATCATCTGGTTGGCCATCTGCTGCATCTGCTGCTGCGCCTGCTTGTCGCCGTTGGCGGCTTGCTGCATGGCCTTGGTCATCTGCTGCGCTTGCTGTTGCGTGGCCCCCATCTGCTGGAGCTGCTTTTGCATCTCCTTCTGCTGCTCGGGATTATTGGCCATCTGCTGGATCTGCTGGGCCATCTGCTTCATCTGGTCGGCGGCCTTCTCCTGCTCTTTTTTGTCCATTTTGTCAAAGTTGTTGACAGTATCCTTCAACAGATCGACGGCTTTGCTGAACTCGCCCTTCGCCAACTGCGACTGGGCTTTGCCGACGGGCCCACTTTCGTCGATCGGCTTCCGGGCCAATTCCTTCCAGGCCTTCATCTCGTTCATCGCCTGGGCGGCATTCTGAATCTGCTTGACCTTGGCCGCTTGGGCTTTAACGTCTTCCAGCGCCGCCTGCGCCGTGCGGCTTGCCGCCGTCGGGTCTTTCACCGGCCTGGCGAGAATCTGCCGCAACTGGGTCGCGGCGAGCTGAATCTTCTCGTCTTTCTGCACGGCTGGCGGGGCCGATTCGATGGTCGCCAAGGCCTTCTTGGCCTCGCGCTTAACCTCGACTTCCTGCCGATCGGCGGCGGCCGCCTTCGCCTGGGCGGCCTTGCGCCCGAGCAGGTCCATGGGCTGAACGAGCCATGCGGTCAGAAACGCGACGAGTGCGACGCCGGCGGTGAACGCCGCCGTCCGGGGGAAATGAATCGGGAATTTGTCCTGTAGATGCACGCGCTCCGCCGTCGCCTCCGCGTCGCGGACGGTCGCCGCGGCAAACGGGTCGTCGCTTCGGCGGATGTACAAAGCCGTGCTGAACTTCTCTTTCAGCCCCAGCCGCTCGTCGATGGCAATGGCCGCGCGCTCCCGGGTCGGCTTTCGCCACACCGCGTATCCGACGGCCGCGATCGTCGCGGCCCCCAGCCCCGCGAAGAACCAGATGTTCTGCTTCGGCAGGTACAGTTGAAACAGCTTGCCGATAAGAATGACGAGCCACACCG
>JBKJRK010000154.1:0-2809 GCA_046593135.1 Tepidisphaeraceae bacterium
CGGGTGCTCGCGCCGGTTTGGGCGGCGGTTGCAACGGCTTGGCTCTGGCTCAATTGCAGCACGCGGATGTACGCCGCGATTCGCCAGCGGTCTTCTGGAGCGATGCGATCGTTGTAGCTGTACATCGCGCCCCAGCCGTTGGTCATCACGTCAAAGAAGTGACCGACCGGGGCGTCCTTGAGGCGCTGCTCGTGAAAGCTCGGCGGCTTGGTGAAGCCGCGCTTGACGATCATTCCGTCGGCGTCGCCCGCCGCGCCGTGGCACACGCCGCAGTAAATCTCAAACCGCTGCCGGCCGCGCTTGAGGTCGGTCTTGGTGATCTCGAACGGAAACGTCTCCGGCGTCGGCCCCTGGGGAAGCCCGCCGAAGCGCATGTTGTTCGCAACCAGCTGCCCTTGGGCGATCGTGCCCGCTACCATCGGCCGTGAAGACATCCCGTCGGCGAACAGCTTGCTCGCCTCGAGCGGTTCGTGCCGCGGCTGGTTGTGCATGTCGTTGCGTTCGCAACCGAGGGCGAGCGCGCTCAAAAGCGTGATGAATGCTGAATGCTGAATGATGAACGGAAACCGGGGCCCTCGGGATGTCCGAGTTCTCGATTCTGTATTCTGTATTCTGTCTGCTTTCTTCTTCTCCAACATTACCGCACCTCCGCGTTCGTCGTCTGGGAGATGGGCGGCGCGAGGTCCGGCGGCGCGTTGACGGGCAGCAGCGGGGCGAGGGGCAAGTACGGGGGCCTCACCCGGCCGTTCGGGACGATGCTGACCGAATGGGCCTTGAGCGACTCGAGGAACGCCCGGGTGGCGCTCAAGTCAAACTTAGGGTCGGTGAACTCGATGCACAGGAAAAAGTGCGACCGGCTCGCCAGCTCGAAGGCCGGCACGTTAAACAGGGGGTGGAACGGCTGGGGCAGCCCGTTCAGTGCCAGCATCCCGAGTACGGCGGCGAACGCGGAGAACAGGATTGTCATCTCGAAGGTCGGGATGATGAATGCCGGCCAGCTGTAGTGGGGCCGGCCGCCGATGTTGATGGGGTAGTGCCAGATGTTCGCGAAGCACTGCATGGCAAAGCCCGTGATCGCGCCGGTCAGCCCGCCGCACAACACGATGACCGGCAGCTTGGTCTTCTTGAACCCGACGGCCTCGCTCAGCCCGTGGACCGGGAACGGAGTGTAAGCCTCCATCACCCGATACCCCTCGGCGTGGGCGCGCTTGGCGGCCTCGAGGAGATCCTCCGGGTCTTCGAATTCGGCCAGCAGGCCGTAGATTTTGGCGTCTTTCTTTCTACCAACCATGGGCGCTTTGCGAAGAAATGCTGAATGATGAACGATGAATGATGAATGTGAGGAGAAACAATCAGCCGCCCTCAAATTCTTCGGTTCGTCACATCAGTTCTGCACGCTTCGCCTCCTCATTCAGCACTCATCACTCGGCATTCATCATTTCTTCCGGATCAGTGTCCGTTGCCGTTGGGCTCGCCCGGCATTTTCTTGCGGAGCCGGGTGGCGTTGACCAGTTCACGTACTTCGAAGATCGAGATCATCGGCAGCACGCGGATGAATAGGAACATCATCATCAGGAAGAAACCGATCGTGCCGATGTAAAGGCCCCAGTCCCAGACCGTCGGACGGAAGAAGCCCCACGAGCTGGGCAGGAAGTCGCGGTGCAGGCTGATGACGATGATGACGAACCGCTCCAGCCACATGCCGACGTTGATCGCGATGCTGATAAAGAACAGCATGTACGGATTACGGCGGACGGACTTAATCCACAGGAACTGCGGGATGATGGCGTTACAGAAAATCAGCCCGTAGAACTCCGGCGCGTACGGCCCGAACAGGCGGTTCAGCACGAGAAATCGCTCGTACTGGTTGCCGCTGTAAAAGCCCATGAAGAATTCGGTGAAGTAGCCGAACACCACGATCATGCCCGTCGCGAGTGTGATCTTGGCCATGTTCTCGAGGTGACGGTCGGTGATGAAGTCGTGGAGCTTGTACACGGCCCGGATCGGCAGGCCGAGTGTCAGCACCATCGCGAAGCCGCCGAACACGGCGCCGGCGACGAAGTAGGGCGGGAAGATCGTCGTATGCCATCCCGGCAACTGGCCGGCGGCGAAGTCGAAACTGACGACGGTGTGGACCGACAGCACGAGCGGCGTCGAAATGCCCGCCAAGAGCAGGTAGGCCGCCTCGTAGCGGTTCCAGTGCATCGAGCTGCCGCGCCACCCGAGCGAGAGCACGCCGTACACGATCTGGCCCAGTTTGTGGCGGGCGCGGTCACGGAGCGTCGCAAGGTCGGGGATCAGTCCGACGTACCAGAACAGGACCGACACGGTGGCGTAGGTCGAAACGGCGAAAACGTCCCACTCCAGCGGGCTGCGGAACTGCGGCCACATCGCCATCGTGTTCGGGTACGGCAGCAGCCAGTACGCGAGCCACGGGCGACCGACGTGGAGCAGCGGGAACATGCCGGCGCACATGACCGCAAAGATGGTCATGGCTTCGGCGAAGCGATTGATGCTCGTGCGCCACTGCTGGCGGAACAGCAGCAGGATGGCGGAAATCAGCGTGCCGGCGTGGCCGATGCCGATCCACCAGACGAAGTGGACGATGCCGAGCGCCCAGCCGACCGGGATGTTGTTCCCCCACACGCCGATGCCCTTCCAGAGCGTGTAGGCGATCGCCAGGACCAGCATGCCGGTGAGGCCGAGGCAGGGCAGGAACAGCATCCACCAGCCCTTCGACGGGCCGTTCCAGACGTGCGCGAGCAGCGTGTCGTTCAGCGTGAGATCGGTGTGCTCGCCCTCGACGACG
>JBKJRK010000155.1:0-3647 GCA_046593135.1 Tepidisphaeraceae bacterium
CCGCCGCCCCCCCGGGCGCTTCGGCGATGACCGAGGACGTGACGCAATCGACCCGCGAACGGTTCGCCGCCACCGACCCCAACGCCGTCACCGGTAAGGTCGCCACCGTGTTGGCGGATAAAATGTTCGCGTCCGTCGGCGATGTCGATGTGACGAAGTTTGCCGCAGGCGACACGGTTACGTTCCTCGACGGCGACACGCAGGCGGTGGCGTTCGGCACCGTCCGTGCGATCGTGCGGCAGGCGCTGCACGTGAAGTACGAGCCGGCCCCCGGCGCGACGCGCGGCCCGCAGACCGGCGACCTCGTTGTGAAAACGACCGCCGGCATCCGCCCCGTGCCTGCCGCCCCCGTTCCGCCCGCCGACTCGGCTCCGACTCCACCCGTGGAGCCGTCGCCTGCACCGGCTGAACCCGCACCCGCTCCCGTTGAGCCGGCTCCCGCCGAACCATCTCCGACGGAACCTGCGCCATCGGTGACAGAGCCTGCCCCCGCTGAACCTGCACCGGTGGAACCGGCGCCCGCAGAACCGGCGACTGGGGAACCGGCGACTCCGGAACCGGCACCTTCCGAGCCAACTCCAGCGGAACCAGCCGTTCCAGCCGAGCCTACGCCTGCGGAGCCTGCACCCGCCGAGCCCTCCCCGGCCGAACCAGCCCCCGAAGCTGCGACGGCCGAACCGGCGCTGGAAGCTACGCCGGAACCGGCTGAGCCCGCGCCGGCTGAGCCGGCTCCCGCCGAGGATGCGCCCCCACCTGCCGAACCCGCACCGGCCGAGCCAGTCCCTGCTGAACCCGCGCCGGACTTGAACAAGTAAGCGTAGTCGGAATGGGTGTCGTGGTTGAAGTCCAGCCCCGCCTTGTGCTCGCGAGCAGTTCGCCGCGCCGCCAGGAATTGCTGCGCGAGGCCGGCTACGACTTCGTCGTCAGCCCCGCCGACATCGACGAAACCGATCACCCGCCCGGCCTCTCGCCGGGCGGGATCGCCGAGTACCTCGCTCTTGCCAAAGCCCGCGCCGTAGCCGAGCGCTTTCCGAACGACGTTATTCTCTCCGCCGACACTGTCGTGGCGTGCGGCGACGAAGCCCTCGGCAAGCCCGCCGATGCCGACGACGCCCGCCGCATGCTCCGCCTCCTCGGCGGGTCCACCCACCACGTCATCACCGGCGTCGCCGTCCAGCACCTCGTCAAAAACCTGCTCCTCCAAACCGTTGTCACTTCCGCCGTGCACATGCGCGCATTGACTGAAGTCGAAGTTGAGGCCTACATCGCCACCAACGGCTGGCAGGGCAAAGCCGGCGGATACGGAATTCAGGACGACGACCCGTTTGTCAGCCGCATGTCGGGTGATTTAACGAATATCGTGGGACTGCCGATGCGAGTGACAACCGGTCTCCTCACTCAGGGCGGCATTCATCGCCGCGGCAAGAGTTCCGGAACGCCGACAACAATGGATTGAGGAAAATTGTTTCTCGGTCTTGGGATGAAGGCGATCGTTACGGAAGAGCCGCTTCGTTATTGAAATCAAAACGCGACCGGCCTCGCACGGGTTAGAAACCCGTGATACAACCATTCGGTTACATGAGCTACATCGCCGGCATTTTCGCACTGCTGACCGGGGCGGCGGGATGGTTTTACCTCTTCTACTCCCGTGCGGCAAAACGGCTTTCGGGGATCGAGGATCAGGGGCTGAACAATCGGCGGATCGCCCTGCGGCGCGTCGGCGGCGTCGTGATGCTGCTGTTGGGCGGGTTCTTCTTCGCAGGGTTTTATGCGTTTGACGACCCGCACCGCTCGGCCAGCGCGTTCTTCGGAGTGTGGGTGACCGTGTTCGTCTTGCTGATTCTGATGGTCGTGCTCGCCCTGATGGACTTGCGCCTGACGCGACAGCTCAAGTCTCGGCAGAAAGGCTTACGCCCGTGAGATCGGTTATCCGCTTGTCGACACGCGTATTCACGTCACTGCTGGTCTCTGTCCTCTCAGCCGGCGGGTGCCGGGAGTCGGGCGCGCCGGCAACTGCGCCGGCGACGGTGCAAATGGCGATCGGCAACGAAACTTTCAAGCTGGAAGTCGCAGACACCGAAGTCAAGGCGAAACGGGGCTTGATGTACCGCGAATCGATGCCCCCGGATCACGGCATGCTCTTCATCTTCGACGACAACGCTCCGCGGGCGTTCTGGATGGAGAACACGCTTATCCCGCTCGACATTATCTACCTCCAGGGTTCGGGGCGCGTCGTGTCCGTGAAATCGATGAAACCGCGGGATCGCACCCCGGTGCCGAGCGACGCGCCGGCGATGTACGCCATCGAGCTAAACCAAGGGGCCGCCGACCGCGCGGGCGTACGGGCTGGCGACGTACTGATCATTCCGCCCGACGTCCTGCAGAAAAGTGGACAAAAACCCGTTCAAGTCCCATAGCCCGCCCTCCGCCGCGATAAGTGTGATGCATCCGGTAAAGTCGGCACGACCGTGTGACGACTCTAACCGGGGGCTTACAGTTCCCGCGCCCCAAGCGTATGGCGGCGCGGCGGGCTTTGTTGGAACGGACACGTTGCAGTCGGGAGCCGGGGATGCGGGAGACGGTAGCGATTTCAGGGGGACTCACGTCCGTCGAGCAGCCCGCCGCGCCGCTGGCCGCTTCGGCGTCCGTTACTTCAGGGCCTGCCACTTCAACACAATCTGTTTCGTCCGTTTTGCACCACATGGAAGCGGTGCAGCGCGAGATGGAGTCGCTGCGGACCGAGCTGAACCTGCTCCGGCGGCGCGACGAGACGCTCAACTTTTACCTCCAGCGCATCGACGAAGAGCTGCGCCTTGCAGCCCGCCTTCAGCAGGATTTTTTGCCCAAGGAACTGCCGCAAGTTGGCGCGGTGCGGTTTCACACGCTTTTCCGACCGGCCGCGTATGTCAGCGGCGACTTGTACGACGTCATGCGACTCGACGAGAAGCACGTCGGGTTCTACATGGCCGACGCCGTCGGGCACGGCGTGCCCGCCGCTTTGCTCACGATGTTCATCAAACAGGCTTTGATCACCAAGGAAATCATCCCCGGCGGGTACCGGCTCGTCCCCCCGGGCGAATCGCTGGCACGGCTCAACCAAACGCTCGTCGACCAGAATTTGGCACACGCGACGTTCGCCACCGCCCTCTACGGCATCATCAACGTCCAGACGCTCGAAGTGACCCTCGCCCGTGCCGGCCACCCCGCGCCGGTCGTGCTCCGCCGCGACGGCGCCGTGGAGCCGCTTCAGCCGGAAGGCGGTTTGCTCGGCGTCTTCGAGGCCGAAACG
This sequence comes from Tepidisphaeraceae bacterium, assembly GCA_046593135.1. GTDB lineage: Bacteria > Planctomycetota > Phycisphaerae > Tepidisphaerales > Tepidisphaeraceae > JBKJRK01. Next base: position 3,290 of record JBKJRK010000155.1, read on the forward strand.
TACGATACCGTCACGACCCGCCTGGCCGTCGGCGATCGATTGTTCGTCTACACCGACGGCATCGAAGTCGCCTTCGGCAACGACGTCATCGACACCGAGCGCTGGCGCACCGAGCTTCAAGCGCGTGCTTCGCTCACCTGCGAGCAACTGCTCCGAGACCTCTGCCAACACCTCGACGCCCAGACCGGCAGCCTTACGCCTAAGGACGACGTGACGGCCATCCTTGTCGAAGTGCTTGCCGACACGGGGCAACCCGACGGCGTGCCGTACAGTTGAGAATAACAAGCCCGTCATGCCTCTTTGTCGGATCGCCGGGCGATGCTGACAATGACCCCGACGAGCGCGATTTCCACAAAGT
>JBKJRK010000396.1:0-2936 GCA_046593135.1 Tepidisphaeraceae bacterium
TATGCCCGACGCGACTGACGAACAGCCCCACGACGAACCGACCCCGACATTCCCGCTCCTGGTATACCTGGACGGATTGGTCGAGAACCTTCGCACACGCATTCCGGCGGCGATGAACGATTGGGATTCAGAAGCGATTCATCAGTCACGCGTCGCCACCCGCCGGATGAAGGCGGCGCTCGACTTGATGAAGATCGTCCTCAGCAAACGCCCGCGCCGGGCGTTCGGCAAAATCTGCCGCAAGCTCCGCCGACGGCTCGGACCCTTGCGCGACGTCGACGTGATGGTCGAACATCTCAAGTCGATCAGCGACGAAGGAAAATTTCCCCTGGCTGTCCAATGGCTTTCCGACGGGCTGGACTGCGAGCGCGAGCATTTGAGACGAACCTCGGCGAAGGGGAGCCCCGCGGCAAACGTCGTCACCAAGTTGGGCGCCTGGGATGCGGTTCGCGCCCAAGTCTGCGACGCTCGGGACGCGATCGACTCGCTGCTCGCCGAGTCACTGCACCTTCAGCTTGACGCGTTTGCCGAACAAGCGGACCTCTTGGCTCAAGGCGACGCCGTCGCGCAAACGGCGGAAGATGCGCCTCCGCCGGATGCTTCCTGCGACACGGACGACGCGCCTGGCGAACCGCGCCAGGACCCGCACGAGCTTCGCATTTCGGGCAAGGCGCTTCGGTACACCCTGGAGATGGCCGTCGTTGAGGGGCACGATCTGCCGGCGTCGCTCACGAAGAGTTTCAAAAAGATGCAGGAGTCGCTGGGGCAATGGCACGATTACGTCGTACTCGTCGACCGCGCAACACAAGCCGCTCTCGACGAACAGTTGGCTCACCACGAGCCGGAGTTAATGAGCGACGTGCTTGAGCTTTCGAGCGACGTGCTCGGCCGTGCGACGCGCCACCTTGGAAAGTTCAAAAGGCTGTGGGCGGAAGAGGGAGATGCGGTGGCGAAGGCGATCCGCGGCGCCTTCCCTTTGACACGCCGGCACATTCCGGTGGCGCCCGATGCGACTGACGCGGCGTCCGTCACCGAACCGAAAACGGATCCCGATCCAGCCGGCTCAGAACCACTGGCAAGCCCGCAAGACTCTCCTCCAGCCGCGCCTTCAGACGCTTGAGGACCGCCCGCTCGCTGTTGGAGTGGAGCGTGCAGACGACGGTCATCCCGGCGCGGACGGCTTTGAGGGCGTCGTGGTGACGCATCTCGCCGGTGAGATAGAAATCTGCCTGCCGCGCGATCGCGTCGTCGAGCAAGTCGCCGCAGGCGCCGGCGCAAGCCGCCGCACGGCGCGCCACTCCGTCCATCGGCCCGGCCACGAGCACGTGATTGAGTTCGAGTTCCTTCTTGACCCGATCGACCAGTGCCGCCCGCTCGACCGGCTTTGCGAAGTCCCCGATCCGCCCCAGTCCGAGCCCCTCCGGCGGAGCGGCGAGCTGCTGAAGGTCGAACGCGGGCTCTTCGTACGAATGAGCCGACCGCAACGCGCGGATGGCGGCCTCGATCTTTGCGACCGGCACGACCGTCTCGATCCGAATTTCTTCGGCCCGCTCCAAGCGCCCCGCTTCGCCAACGGCGGGATTCGTCCCGTCCGCGCCGAAGAAGGTGCCGGTCCCTTGCGAACGAAAACTGCACGCGCTGTACTTCCCAATGCGCCCCGCGCCCGCGTCGAAGAGCGCGGTGCTGACACGCTCGACGTCTTTCTCAGGCACGAACGTGATGAGCTTGAACTGATTCGCTTTCGTCTGCGCCAGGCGGAGCGGTGTTCGCTCGATTAGCCCGATCGCGTCGGCCAGCATGTCGTTCGTGCCGCCCTCGGCGACGTCCAGCGCCGTATGCGGCGAGTACAACGCGACCCCGCGACGAATCGCATCGAACACAACGCTCCCGACGACGACTCGCTTGACCGCCTCAAAGATCGGCGGGTGGTACGCGACGATCGCGTCGCATTTTTCACCGGCCGCCTCGCACGCCACCTCCGGCGTGTAGTCGATGCACAGCATCACCTTCGTCACCGCCTGCGCCGGGTCGCCGGCGATCAGCCCGACGTTGTCCCAAGCCTCGGCGTGGCGGGTGGGGGCGACGGATTCCATTGCGTCGATAAGGTTTTGGAGAATCATAAATATAGCCCGGATGTTAGCAGTCGTTCCTTGACGAACGAAAATTACAGACGCGCCTGGTCGGTGGATATGCCCAGCGCGGCAAGCATCGCCTGGGCTTTGACGAGCGTCTCCTCGTACTCCGCAACGGGGTCGGAGTCGGCGACGATGCCGCCGCCGACGGATACGTGGACGACGCCGGCTTGGGCGATCATCGTTCGGATGGCGACGTTGAACTCGATCGAGCCGTCGCCGGCGAGGTAGCCGATCGCACCGCAGTACGGGCCGCGGCGGACGGGTTCGAGTTTTTCAATGATTTGCATGGCGCGGATCTTTGGCGCGCCGGTGACGGAGCCGCCGGGGAAAGCGGCGCGGAGAAGGTCGGTGAACGCGACGTCGTCCCGCAGGACGCCTTCGATGGTCGCGACGCCGTGATAGACCGTCGGGTGCGCTTCGATCGAACGCGGCCCGGTGACGCGGACGCTGCCAATCTCGCACACACGCCCGAGGTCGTTGCGTTCGAGGTCGACGATCATGTTCAACTCGGCCTGATCCTTCATACTGTCGCGCAGCTCTTCGTCCATTCCGGCCGCGCGCGGGCGCGTGCCCTTGATTGGCCGGGTGACGACGCGGCGTGTTCCGTCTGATCGCGGTTCGACGCGGAGAAATAGCTCCGGCGAGTTCGAGAGGACCGCGAAGTCGTTGTAACAAAGACACGCCCCGTACCACGCGGGGGATTGCCTTCGCAGCCTCGCGTAAAGGGCGGCCGGGTGCTCGCGCAGCGGCACGCTGAACCGCTGCGAGAGGTTTACCTGGAACACGTCGCCCGCCGAGATG
>JBKJRK010000068.1:0-9390 GCA_046593135.1 Tepidisphaeraceae bacterium
CCCCGCATCGACGAAGCGGCGAAGACCGAGCTGAAGGTCGCCGTCCGCAACCTGCCGATCGACAACGAACTGCTGGCCGCGATCCCAAAAGACCGGCGCGAGGCGATTCGCCAGCTCGGCGCTTCCGGCAAGCTAGACGTTGACGGGCGGATCTTCCCGACCGAAACAGGGCCGGCGGCGACGGACATCGAATGGGTGGTTGGCGGGAAGGCGGACGAAGTGGGACCGCTCGCGACGGCGCAGGACGTGACCCCCGGAACGCCCGCCGGGGGGCTGCAGTCGACGATGGGGTACGACCTGAAGCTCACCATTCGCGACGGCGCCTTTCGTCCGTTCGGCGGCGCGTTCGACGCCTCGGCGGTCGGGGCGACACTGCGCCTCACGCCCACCCGGCTCGCAATCGAGCGGGTCACGGCGCGGCGCGGTGAAGCCGAGCTACGGGCCCGCGGAAACATTGACTGGCCGAACGGCAAGCCGCGCATCGTCGTTGATGCTTCGGCCGACGCGATTGCCCTTGACGAACCGCTGTATCGCCTCATCCCCGAACCCGCTCGGCACGGCTGGGACGAGGTGCAGCCGCACGGCACGGCGGACGTTGAAGTTCATTACGACTCGGCCGCCCTCGAAGCGACACGGTCCATGAACAAGTCGCTCGCGGCGCAGCCAATCGCTCCGCCCGGAGCGGCGGCGGACGCCACGCCGTCCGGCTTGCGCGTCGTCCTCAAGCCGCGGAAGCTCGCCGCGACGCTCAAGTCCGTGCCGTACCGGCTGGAGGATCTCACCGGCGTCGTCACGGTCGACGGTGGCCGGGTGACACTCGAACAAGTCACCGGCAAGCACGGCGACGGAAAAGTCTCCGTCAGCGGCGCCGGCGTCATCGGCGCGAAGCCGGTCTGGGACGTTCGCCTTGGCGGCGAGAAGCTCCCGGTCGATGACGACCTCCGCCGCGCCCTGCCGCCGACTCTGGCGGGCTTAATCGACGCCCTAAAGCTGAAAGGCTCAATCGGGTTCGACCTGACGCGTTTCGTATACCGGTCGGCGGAGGAGCCAGGAGTCGGGAGTCAGGAATCGGGAGTCAGGAGTCAGGAGTCAGATGAAAAAGTTTCGCCATTGTCGTCCCTGATTCCTGACTCCAGACTTTTGAGCCCTGAAATTGACGTCGTCGGCTCGCTGAATCTTCACGGCGGTTCACTCGACGTCGGCGTGCCGATGACGGAGGTCGGCGGTGTGGTGAAGATCGACGCGGCCGTCCGCGACGGGCATCTGGAAACCTTGCGCGGCGGAATTCACTTCGACTCCCTCAGCATGGCCGGCCGCGCCGCCACCAACTTCCGCGGCGACCTGTTCAAACCCCCCGGCCGCAGCGAACTGCACTTGTCGAAGATGCGGTGCGAGGTCGCCGGCGGGGCGATGTCGGGGCAGATGACCCTTGCCTATCCCGACGACGGCGCGTCCCGTTATTCCCTCGAACTCGTCGTCCGCGACGCCGACGTCCGCGCCCTCGCCTGGGAAAACGACGACACCACCGCCACCGGCCGGCTTACCGCCAGCCTCTCGCTCGAAGGCAGTTGGGGCGACGCCGCCCAGCGGCGCGGCCGCGGCGACGTCATCGTCTCGGGCCGCGAACTGAAGCGCATCCCCCTCGTGCTCGGCCTGCTCCAGGTGACCAACCTCGCCCTCCCCCTCAGCAGCCCCTTCAACGAAGCCACCGCCGTCTATAGCTTCGACGGCACGCGCGTCATGTTCGAATCGATCAGGCTCAAGGCCAGCAACATGCTCATGGAAGGCGAAGGGTCGCTGGACTTTAAGAGCAAGCGCGTCGCCCTCACTTTCACCACCGATAACCCCAACGGGCTGATGAACCTGCCGTTCCTCAAAGACCTCTGGCGCGGCGCCCGCAACGAAATGCTCAAAATCCACGTCCGCGGAACCATCCAGGAACCCGAAATTTCCACCCAAAGCATGGGCACGTTCTGGACGACCGTCGACGAAGTGTTTAACGGGAAAGACAACCCCGAGCCCACTGAGAACAAAAAACGCGTTAAGTGATGCGAGACGCGTATTGTTTTGATGAGTTCCGCCCGCCGCTCTCCTTTGCGGCGGTATGATTCGTTCCATGAAGTACCGAAAGCTTGGCAAGACCAATCTGACTGTTTCGGTCATCGGCATCGGCACCTGGCAGTTCGGCGGGGAATGGGGAAAGAGGTTTGCGCAGGACGAAGTCGATTGCATGTTCGCCCGCGGGCGCGAGCTGGGGATCAACCTGATCGACACCGCCGAGTGCTACGGCGATCACCTCTCCGAATCGCTGATCGGCAACGCGATCCGTAACGATCGCGACAAGTGGATCGTCGCTACCAAGTTCGGGCACAAGTTTCACGGGCCGATGAACCGAAGCGACGAACGTAACGCCGAGCACGTTCGCCAGCAGCTCGACGATTCGCTCCGCGCGCTGCGGACGGATTACGTCGACCTCTATCAGTATCACTCCGTCCGCGACGCCGAGTTTGACGATTCCGAAGTACGGCGTGTGTTGGAAGACGCCCTGGCCAGCGGGAAAGTCCGTCACCTCGGCAACTCCGTCGGATCAAACATCGACCCGACCCACCAGATTGACGGCTCCGTCGCGGCGAAAGTTGAAGTGATCCAGATCGTCTACAACCGCCTCGAACGCCGCCCGGAACAGGCGGCGTTCGCGTCGTGCCAACAGCAAAACCTCGGCGTCCTCGCCCGCGTGCCGCTGGCCAGCGGGCTGCTCTCGGGCAAGTACAAGCCCGGCCACACGTCATTCGCCCCCGGCGACTACCGCTCTAGCCAAAGCTCCAAGACGATCGACGAAAAACTCCACGAGGTTGAACGCATTATCCGCGACGAAGTCCCGCCCGGCGTAAATGTCGCCGAATGGGCCTTGGCGTGGTGCCTCCAACATCCCGCCGTCACCAGCGTCATCCCCGGCTGCAAGAGCGTCGAACAAGTCGAATCCAACGCCCGCGCGGCGGACTTGGCGATGGTACGGGACGATCATCCGTTGGCGGTCGGTGCACAGGCGGTGTAGCGACCTCGGAAAGGTATCGTCCGATTTCTACGTGGCGCGGGCGTCTCGCCCGCGTAGGCCCAACGAAGACGCGGGCGAGACGCCCGCGCCACGGTTCACCCCGCGTTGTTCTGGCTGACGAGATCCGCAAGGTGGCGGACGTCGTTGACGCAGCCGATGCTCCACGTCAATTCCGAACCGTTTACACGTCGCGTCCGTTGCGTCGTCAGGTGCAAGATCGAGCAGTTGGCGATCTCGGCCACTTCGGGGCGGGCGTGTCCCTCGGCAAGGTTGAGCGAGCCGTCGTAGAGCATGTGTAGGAGCGAGCGAACGGGGCCGCCGTGGGTGACGACGGCGATGACGTTTTGATCGGGAAACCGGCGGGGCAGATCGAGTAGGGCCATGCGGACGCGCGAGCGGAATGCGCCCGAGGGTTCGGCGCCGGGGGTGTCGTGTTCGCCGGTGGCGGCACGCCAGATGTCGCGATCGGCGAAGGTTTTTCCTTCCATCTTGCCGAGGCCGCGCTCGCGCCAGGCGGCGTCGAATACCGGCTCCACCCCACATGTCGAGGCGACGGGTTCGGCCGTCTGGCGGGCACGGAGCAGGTCGGAACTGACGAGCACTTCGACCGCGGGAACCCAACCCGCAACCGCCGCGGCGAGCAGCACCGCCTGACGACGCCCCGTCTCGTTCAGCGGCGTCGGCGAATGACCCTGAATCGTGCCGCTGGCGTTGGCATCGGTCAGGCCGTGACGGAGAAGCAGGACGTGGAGGACGGACATGCTTGAAATTCCAAACAGAAAAAATAAACGCCAAGGCGCCAAGAGAAATCCGGAAATCAGTCAGCCACGAATGTCACGAATGAACACGACTCAGAACGAGATTATTCGTGTCCATTCGTGCCATTCGTGGCTACTCATTCTTTTCCCCTTGGCGTTTTGGCGTTCAATATCATCCCGCACTAACGCCGGTCACGCGTTGCAGGTCTTCGAAATAGTTCGGGTAGGTCTTGTTCACGCACTTCGGGTCGTTGATCCGCACGCCACTTATGCGAGTGCCGGCGAGGGCGAAGCTCATGGCCATGCGGTGGTCGTCGTAGGTGTCGATGGCGGCGGGCTTGAGCCGCTCGGGGGGGTGAATCGTCATCACGTCGTTCTCGACGTCGACTTCGGCGCCGAGCTTCGTGAGTTCCGTCGCGAGGGCCGCGATGCGGTCGGTTTCTTTCAGCCGAAGCGTGTGCAGGCCGCGGATTGTCGTGGGTCCGTTGGCGAACAACGCGGCGACGGCGAGGGTTTGTGCGGTGTCGGGCATCGCGGACAGATCCACGTCCACGCCTTCCAACTTCTCGGCCCCCGTCACGGTGATCGCGTCGCGGCCGTAGGTTACACCGGCGCCCGTTTGCCGGAGCACGTCGGCGAACCCGACGTCGCCTTGCAGGCTCAGTTTATCCAGCCCCTTTAAGACGACCTTCGATCCCGGCGACATGGCGGCCGCGGCGAGGAAGTAGGTCGCGTTGCTGGCGTCGGGTTCGATGAGGCAGTCGGTGGCGGCGTAGGGCTCGCCGTGGGGGATGATGATCCGCCGGGGGTCGCCGGTCTTGGGGTCGCGGATGAGTTCGGGGGTAACGCCGAAGGTGTCCATGAGGCGCATGGTCATCGCGACGTACGGCCAGCTCGTTTGCGGGCCGTCGAGGTCCACCTGCACTTCGTTTCGCGCATAGGGCGCGATCTGCAAGACCGCCGACAGGAACTGGCTCGACTTGCTCCCGCCGAAGCGGACGATCCCGCCGGGGAGGCCGTGCGCGTGGACGTCAATCGGCGCAAAGCCCGGCTCCAGGACGTAATCGATCCGCACGCCGAGGTGGCGGAGCAGGTCGACCAACTCGCCGATCGGGCGCTGGCGCATGCGCGGAATGCCGTCGAGGTTGAACTTTCCCCGGCCCAGGGCGCACAGGGCTGCCACGAAGCGGATCGTCGTGCCGCTGTTGCCGCAGAACAGGTCGGCAGAACTTTTCTCAATCGACCCACCCCGGCCGTGTACGCGGACGACGTGGGCGGCGCGGTCGACTTCGAGCCGGAATCCCAGGCGCGTGAGGCATTCCATCATGACGAGCGTGTCGTCGGCGAAGAGGACGTTGGACAACGTGCTCACGCCCGTGCCGAGGGCGGCAAGGATGAACGCGCGGTTCGTCAGGCTTTTCGAGCCCGGCGGCGTGATTTCCGCGTCGAACGGTTTGCCGGCGGGCGTCAACGTCAACTGATCCATCACCCACAAAGGTACGCGCTACGCGGCGGAGGTAAAGGGACGGCCCGCGTGCCGATTCAGCCGGACGATGTTTGGACGTGCCGAAAACAGAAACGTTACCTATGATCGCCTTTATCGATCTTTCTTCTGATGTGGCTGACTGTTCTGGATGTACCGGCGCCGGCTGTTTTTACGGGTTTGAGCGAAAGAGAAGAGGTCGTGACGTCAAACCCGACTGAGCTGCGGCAGGAAATCGAAATGCGCGTCGCGGGCGTAAAGGGTCAGCCCGTGCTGAAGGGTGAGTGCGGCGATCCACATGTCGTTTGACGGAATCGGCGTTCCTTGCCGTCGCAGTTGCTGGAACAGGGCCGCGTAATGGGAAGTTGTGGCCTCATCGGGCAGCAATAGATGAACACGTGGCTGTTGCAGGAACGCGCTGAGGCGCAATTCATTGTCCCGCCCGCGCCTGCCGCCGCGGAAACCCGACCGTAGTTCAGCCAAGGCGATCAGCGGTAGAAATGCTTCTTCCGCTGATCCGACAACCCGAATTACCTCGGGCTCGCCCCGAGCAAGGTCGGTATAACGATTCGTGTCCAGAACGAGCCTCACTTCCACATCTCCGGATCAACTTGGTCTTGCTCGGCCATGATTTTGTCGAATTCAGGATCTTCGACCCATGTTCCGGCAATATCGCTTAAATCGATCCGTTGCACTGGCTTGGCGGGGACGATCATGCCGGTCGCAATGGCCAGGGCTTCAATCGCGACATCGTTAAGACTGCGGCCTTGGGATTTTGCCTTTTTTCGCAGTGCTTGGTCAACACGCTTGGGAATGTTGCGAATTGTATACTGCATGCCTGCATTGTAGGCATCGTATGCAGGCACGCAATCGTTCGTGGATTGGAGGACACCCTATAAAACTTTCCAGTGCGATATCGAATCGCCTCGTCCGCGTCAGCCAGAGGGTGCGCGCGCCGCGCTCATCACAAACCCTCTCTCGCGTTTTGCAATCTTCCCCCCGTTCCAGTAGTAAATCCGGATGCAACGCGACGAAGTGATTCCGATCCTCGATTTCGGCTCCCAATACGCCCAGCTCATCGCCCGGCGGGTCCGCGAAAAGGGCGTTTACTCCGAGCTGGTCCGGCCGGATATTTCCATCGAGCAACTCACGAAAATGCAGCCCAAGGGGCTCATTCTTTCCGGCGGGCCGAGCAGCGTGTACGAGCCGGGCGCGCCGAAATGCGACCCGCGGATTTTCGACCTCGGCGTGCCCGTCCTCGGCATCTGTTACGGCATGCAGCTCGGCGTCCAAATCCTCGGCGGCGAGGTGAAGCCGGCGAAGTCGCGCGAGTACGGGCGGGCGAAGCTGCACGTCTTAGACAAAAATGAGCCGCTCGTTCACGGGTTGCCGGAAGACACGACGGTCTGGATGAGCCACGGCGACCAGATTCAGGACCTGCCGGATGAGTTCATCCCGCTGGCGACGACGCCGACGTGCCCTTACGCGGCCGCCAAGCACAAGACGCGCCCGTTTTACGGCGTGCAGTTTCATCCGGAGGTCACCCACACGCCGCGGGGCGAGCAGCTCTTCCAGAATTTCCTCTACGACATCTGTAAGTGTGCGGGCCTGTGGACGATGGGAAACTTCATCGAACAGACCGTCCGCCGGGTGCGCGAGCAAGTGGGCGCTGGGAAAGTCATCTGCGGGTTGTCCGGCGGCGTCGATTCTTCCGTCGTCGCGGCGCTGCTTCATAAAGCCATCGGCGACCAGCTCGTCTGCATCTTCGTCGACAACGGCCTGCTCCGGAAAAACGAGCGCGAGCTGGTCGAATCGACCTTCCGCGACCATTTTCATATCAACCTGCGCACGAGCGACGCCGCCGAGCAGTTCCTGCATCATTTGAAGGGCGTGATCGACCCGCAGGAGAAGCGGAAGATCATCGGCCGGGAGTTTATCGAGGCGTTCAAGCGCGAGGCGCAAAATATCCCCGGCGCGAGCTACCTGGCGCAAGGGACGCTCTACCCCGACGTCATCGAGTCCGGCCACGGCTACGCCGGCACCGCCGCCAACATCAAGCTGCACCACAACGTCGGCGGCTTGCCGGAAGAGTTGGGCTTCGACCTCGTCGAGCCGCTCCGCGACCTCTTCAAAGACGAAGCCCGCAAAGTCGGCGAAGCCCTGGGCCTGCCCGAAGGCATCGTCTGGCGTCACCCCTTCCCCGGCCCCGGCTTGGCCGTGCGCGTCATCGGCGACATCACGCCCGAACGCCTCCGCGTCCTCCGCGACGCCGACGAGATCGTTCTTGAAGAACTCGTCACCCACAACCTCTACCGCAAGACCGCCCAGGTCTTCGCGGTCCTGCTCCCCATCGGCACCGTCGGTGTCATGGGCGACGCCCGAAGCTACGACAGCGTCATCGCCATCCGCGCGGTGGAAAGCCAGGATTTCATGACCGCCGACTGGGCGAGGATTCCGTTCGACGTCTTAGCGCAAATGAGCAACCGGATCATCAATGAAGTGCGTGGCGTGAACCGCGTCGTTTACGACATCAGCAGCAAGCCGCCGGCGACGATTGAGTGGGAATGAGGCTCGTCGATGAAGTTGCCCAACGGGAATAGCGCCGTCATTCCGATGGAGAAGTTGACGGCGTACGCACTGAACCTATCGCACCCGCACGGGCGCTCCCACGCGGTGCTGTTCGATCGTTTGCTCGGGATCACCGTCGCCAACCCTAATTTGCTGCACGAGGCACCGCGTCGTGCAGCGGTGGACGTCGATGCGATACCGGGAGCGACCTCCCCGTTTGGCGCGAAATACGAAGTGCGGTTCTGGATGACCGGGCCGCGTGGTACTTTTATGGTATCGAGCGTCTGGATCGTCCCGACCGATGCCGATGCTCCCGTCCTTGTGACCGCATACATCGAGTAAGCCATGCCCGAGGAAATTCGCGATCTCGACGTCGTAGCGCTCGTCCATGACCTACCTGAGCTAGGCCTGCCCGCAGGGCAGACTGGTACGATTGTTTACGTCCACAAGGGGGGAGTGGCGTTCGAGGTCGAGTTCGTGCTCGGCCCCCGCCGCTCTGTGGTCGCGACGGTCGGGCATGCGGCGCTGCTGAAACTCCGGGGGATCGGGTCCGCCGCCGGAGCAGCTTGAACGAGAAGCGAACGGCGCGACGGAAGGTTTTCGCCGCGATTGCCGTCGCGGCGGGGATCGCGCTGTTGGCGCTGGAATTAGCCAATCCTCCACGGGGGACGACGACAGGGGAGCGGTGGTTTTGGTTTATCGTGGGGGCGCTGCTGGTGGGACTAGGCGTGGCGGAACTGAGGTCGCCGGGGCGGGGGAAAGACGAAGGGCCGGGCGACGTTGGATAAACGCGGCCCGGCCCTTCGAGATCATCCGTGCGGCAATCGTTCAAAAGAATTCGGCGCTGACGTCGAATTCGCCGTCGACGCGGACGCGGCACGAGACGACGCGCAGCGTACTGGCGAGGCTCGAGGAGCCGCCGCTTTTCGCGGAGAGGTGGTGCACCTTGCCCGGCTGGAGCGCGACCGGCGAGCGGAAGTTCACACCTTTGAGCGTGACGGCCGCGATGTCGATCTCGGTGTCGCGCGATTCGTTGGGGTCGCACAGCGTGGCTTCGGGGAATACGAGCCCCGGCATGTCTTTGCGGTTGCCGTTGAACACGGCGCACACTCTCGGGCGGGTCAACATGGTGGTATTCATTGATTCCTTCCTTTTAGTAATGTCGCTTTGGCACACGTTTCAGCGGGCCGCGGCGACTTCTTGCTCGCGCCACTTATACGGCTTGGGGTCGAGCTTCAGGTCTTTCAGGTCATTCACGTAGCGATCAAACAGCTCCTGGTCGCGATTGAGATCGAAACCGGTCATGCCGACCAGGCTGTACCAGCCCTTGGCGGACCAGCCGGGCAGGCTCTTTTCGACCGTGGTCGCGACGCCGCGGCGGATGAGCGCGTCCCGGGCGGCTTTGGCGGCACGCTTGGTCGGCACGCTCTTGACGATCACGTAGTTCAGGCCCGGCTGGCGGACGTACTTGCTGTCCGACAGGTGGCCGGCGGTCGCGGCCGGTGTTATTTCCGGCGTGATGCTCA
>JBKJRK010000091.1:0-4367 GCA_046593135.1 Tepidisphaeraceae bacterium
CAATTTCCCGCGCTGGATGACGTTCGATTTTGAGGTGGGGCGGGCGTCTCGCCCGCGTTGAGCGTCTTGAAGACGCGGGCGAGACGCCCGCGCCACAGAGTCGTTGTTGCGCGACGCCGCTACGCAAATCATGTTTTGTCGGGTAAATGGGTTGCTATGCCACTGTTTACTAAGACGTCAGGGAACTACTTCCTCGCCCACAACGCCATCGTCGTCGGCGAGGTGGCGATCGGCGAATTGACGAGTTTTTGGTTCGGCGCGGTCGTGCGCGGCGACGTGGCGCCGGTAACGATCGGCCGGCGGGTGAACGTGCAGGACGGGGTTGTGATCCACTGCGACACCGACGTGCCGAACGTGATTGAAGACGACGTGACGATCGGCCACCGCGCGGTGGTTCATGGCGCGCACGTCGGGCAGGGGAGCTTGATCGGCATGGGCGCGGTCGTGTTGGGCGGGAGCAAGATCGGCCGGGAGTGTCTCATCGCGGCGGGGGCCGTGGTGCCTCCGGGGCTGGTTGTGCCCGACCGCACCCTCGTCATCGGCGTCCCCGGACGCGTCAGCCGACCGGTCGGCGAAAAAGATTTGGCTTACATGAAGTGGCTCACCGGTCACTACGTTGAACTGGCGGAAAAATATGTGCGGGCAAAAGACGCGGAAGTGATGGAAGTCAGGAGTTAGCCGTCATACGGATGCTACTTTTGGCTATATCGACTTATTCTTCACTTGGCGACCCATTCACGCAGCCGTTCCAGCAGTTGCTTGGTGTTTACTGGCTTGCTGAAAAAGTAGGTGGCGCCGACGTGCGGCAGGGAGTTCAGCATCTGCATCGACGTGTCGCCGCTCAGAACGATGATCGGCATGTCGGGTCCGAGCATGTCGCGTAGTTGCTGGGAGACGAGCAGGCCGCTGATGTCGGGCAAATGAATGTCGACAATGGCAGCGGCAAAGCGGTCTCCGGTGCGGGCGAGGTCCAAGGCGTCGGCCCCGCGGAATGCGACGGCGGTCTGGTAACTGGCTTTGCCGAGCAGAATGGCTAAAGCGCGCGCAGTCGGCTGGTTGTCGTCGACGATCAAAATTTTGGGCAGGGACGAAGTGACTCCCGGGACGTCGCTGTGTAGTACTGCTGACACAAATCCTCCGCCTGCTCGCTTGTTACAAATCCTCCGCCTGCTCGCTTGTTGGGGCTGCGGAATATAGAGCGGGGGCGCAGCCTTGGGCAACGTGCAAAATGCGCGACGAATAGTGCATTCGGCCGTCATTCCAGCTGCTGGCGCCTTGCCGAAATTTGCTGGCATTATTTGCGCGGCGCGTTATACATGGGTTTGCTTTGCTACCGCCGTCGAGGCGTGTCGTTGGGGATTTTGGGCCGGTGCAGATTCGAGAGTGTGGACCGGCCGGCTTCCTCAGACGCCTGAAAGCGGTAGTGCAAGGGATCGCCGGGCACTTGGCCATTTTGCCGGTGCCGGGCGCGGTCCCGCACGTCTTTCTTTTGTACGGGAGGACTGTCATGCCAAGGGGTCCGGTTAAGTGGTTCGATTCGAAAAAGGGGTTCGGCTTTCTTGTCTCGCCCGAAGGAGAAGACGTGTTCGTCCACTTCAGCAGCATCGAAGGTGACGGCTTTCGATCTCTGAAGGACGGCGAAACCGTCGACTATGAAATCGTCCGAGGCGACAAGGGCCTGTCCGCCGCCCACGTGAAGCGGATGGCGGTGAAGGAAAAGGCGGTGGCGGGCGGATGACCAGGTGACAACAAGGTGAAGAGGTGACAGGACGAGACGGTGACGGAATTTTTCGTCACCTTGTCACCTTGTCACCCCTTCACCTTGTCACCTCCTCCCCCTGCCTCTACCCTCCCGGTGATGAGTCCTATGCTCGCGGGGCTGCTGCTGGGGTGGTTGAGCAGCCTCGCCGTTAGCGCGGTGATTGCGGTGGCGGCGTACCGTCGGATGGAACGGCTTCAGCGCCGCGCGCGACAGGCGGAACGATTGGCCGAGCTCGGCACGCTCACCGGCGGGCTCGCCCACGAGATCAGAAACCCACTCTCCACAGTTCAACTCAACCTCCAACTCCTCCGCGAAGACCTCGACCCCGCCGACCCCGCCCAAGGCCGGGTCCTCCGCAGGCTCGACACGGTGCAGAAGGAAACCAGCCGCCTGCGCGACATCGTCGACGACTTCCTCCGCTACGCCGGCCGGATTGAGCTCAGCAAGCGTCCGGTGAACGTGAATAACCTGCTGGAAGAGCTGATTGATTTTCTCACACCCCAGGCGTTGCTCCAGCGCGTGCAACTGCGGCTGAAGCGGGCGGAGGGCTCGCTCGTCGTTCCGCTCGACGAACGGCACATGAAGCAGACGCTGCTCAACCTGATGATCAACGCGCTGCAGGCGATGCCCGAGGGCGGGGGCGAGGTTATCCTCTCCGCCCGCCGGAGCGACGGCCGGGCCGTGATCGAAGTGACCGACACCGGCCGCGGGATAGAGCCGGAAGCGGTTCCGCAAATTTTCGACGCGTACTATTCCAAAAAGAAAGGCGGAACGGGCTTGGGTCTCGCCATCGCCAAACGGCTCATCGAAGAACACGGCGGCACGGTGAACGCTACGAGCGAAATAGGGAAGGGCTCTGTTTTTCGTGTCGAACTCCCTATGTAGGGGCGAACCTTGTGTTCGCCCTAAGCTTCTTATCCAGGCAACATCCGGGCGAACACAAGGCTCGCCCCTACTTGTCCGCGTCATTCGGCGTTACATTTTCCGGCCGGACCCATGCCCAACGAAATTCCTAAAGCCAGCATCCTGGTCGTCGACGACGAAGAAGACCACGCGCAGGTCATGTGCGAGGCGCTCAGCCGGCTCGGCCACCAGTGCGACGTCACGTACGGCCTGCCCGAAGCGCGGGCGAAGCTGGAGCGTAAGCCGTATGACGTCATCGTTACCGACCTGATGATGGACGGGCGGAAGGACGGGTTGGAGGTGCTGGCTCTGGCGAAGCGGCAAACGCCGGCCCCCCCCGTCGTGCTGGTCACGGCGCACGGCGACATCCCCACCGCGGTGGCGGCGATGAACGACGGCGCGCACAGCTTCATCGAAAAGCCCCTCGACCTGGAGCACTTCCGCGCCCAAGTGAACCGCGCCGCCGAGGTTGCGTCCCTCCAGCGGCAAAACCAGGTCCTTCAGGAGCAGATCGATCTCGTCGGAGGGTTCGAGGGGATGATCGGCCAGAGCGGCGCGATGCAGCGCGTCGTGCAGACCGCCCGGCAGGTCGCGCCCAGCGACATCCCCGTCCTCATCCTCGGCGAAAACGGGACGGGCAAAGAGCTCGTCGCCCGCGCCATCCACAACCACTCCAAGCGCAGAAAAGGCCGGCTGGTCGCGCTCAACTGCGCCGGCTTCGCCCCGACGATCCTCGAAGACGAACTCTTCGGCCACGTCCGCGGCGCGTTCACCGACGCCCGCACCGACCGCGAGGGCCGGTTTGAACACGCCGACCGGGGCACCCTGTTTCTCGACGAGATCGGCGACATGCCGCACGAGATGCAGGCCAAGCTGCTTCGCGTGCTCGAGAGCGGCGAAGTCGTGCGCCTGGGCGCCAACGACCCGATTCACGTCGACGTCCGGATGATCAGCGCGACAAACAAGAATCTCGAACAGATGGTCGCCGATAAAGTTTTCCGCGAGGACCTGTATTTCCGCATTAAGGGCGTGACGATCGGGGTGCCTCCGTTGCGCGAGCGTCGCGAGGACATCCCGTTGCTGGTCCTGTATTTCCTCCAGCAGTCGGCCGAAAAGTACGGCAAACAGGTCGAAGGCATCCAACCCGAAGCCCAGCAGATTCTCATGGGCTACGGCTGGCCTGGCAACGTGCGGCAACTGAAGAACGTCATCGAGCAGATGGTCGTCCTTTCGCCCGGCCCCAAGCTCACGGTAGACAGCATCCCCACCGACATCCGGCCCGCCGGCGGAGCGGGGGGCGAAGTGCTCGGCGGAATGAACAACCTCGTCGGCATCAGCATCGAACAAGCCGAGCGCGAGCTGATCCGCAACACGCTGAAGCTCGTCCACGGCAACCGCGAGCAAGCCGCCAAAATCCTCGGGATCGGCGAACGCACCTTGTATCGGAAAATCAAGGAGTACGATTTGTGATTCCGCCGCGTCTCGCCCACCGCATCGGCCACGGCTTCGATCTCCACCGTCTGGAAACCGGCCCCCGGCTCGTTCTGGCGGGGGTGGTCGTGTCGGAGGAGTTTCGGCCGGTCGCGCACAGCGACGGGGACGTCGTGCTGCACGCGCTGGTCGACGCACTGTTGGGGGCGATGGGGTGGGGCGATATCGGCGAGCACTTTCCCAACGACGACCCGAAGTGGCGCGGCGCGCC
>JBKJRK010000200.1:0-3578 GCA_046593135.1 Tepidisphaeraceae bacterium
TCAGTCCCGCCCGGCTGGCCGCTTGCGGTTTCGCAGACCGAATTGCGCACTGCGGTCCGCGAAAGCGGCGATCGAAGGCGCCGCCACTCCGCGACCAGTTTTTCTAACTGCGATACTCGCCCCGGGGACGCATCAGTTCCCGGTCGGGTCGGTTCCCGCTGGGCCGGCGCGAAGGTTGGGAGAGTCGGTTTATGCCAGCCGTCCGTCCTGGAAAATGGGATGGGTCCAGGCGCGGTGCCGGCGGAGTTCGCCGTCGGATTCGCGGACGAACGTTATCCGGGCGCGAAAAAAAGCGAGGGCGGGGTCGCGGTTGTAAGTGTCCTCGGCGCTGTCGGCGGAGGCGAGAACTTTCCCCGAGGGGCCGACGAATTCGATCCGGTAGCCGGGCTTGGCTTCGCCGGGGGCGAGAAGTTCGCCGAGAACGAACGGCTTGGCAACTTCGTGATCCGTCCCGGCTTCGTCGACGACGACTTTGTAAGTCTTTTCGTTCAATTCGATCGACTTCAGCATCACGCCGTTCGTCGCGTAGAAGTCGCCGCGGTCCATCGCGTCGGCGATCGCTTTGGGGGCCAGATCCTTCGCGCGAACCATGACCCAACCCCGGCCGGGATTGGATTTCTTGGCGTCGATGACTTTCAAGTGATGCGTGTCATCGGACGAGACGCCGTAGATCACCATGCCGTCGATCAGCAATTCGTCCCACATCTTTTCCGTGGACGGGCGGGTCGCGTCGCCCTGGTTGTTGACGGTCGGGTGTCCGTTCCAAAGCTCGAACAGGCAGCAGTTGTGGACCGGGCGGATGTCGGAAACCTGGAGGGCCCACTTGAAGTTGGGGTGATTGATGATCGGCGTGCCGCCGAGCTCGCGGGTTTTATCGGTGTAGGCCTGGATCACCTTCCCGTTGGGCCCTTTGATCAAATGATTGACGATGCGGGGCAGGTTCAGGCCCGTCATGTGGACTTTTTCCCCGGTGATTTCCTCGCCGGGGATGAGAATGAAATCTTGGCGACGGTTGTCCGGTAATTTGACGGTGGCGGGGTCGATGAATTGGTTGTGCTCACTGAGGCAAAGGAAGTTGTACTCGTGATCGAGGTACCATTGCGCCACGACCTCCGGCTCGCTGTCGGCGTGGCCGCAACGGATGGTGTGGGCGTGGGTGTTGCCGCGGTACCACTTTGCCGGCGTCTCTTCGGCAAGCGAACGAATCGGCGCAAAGAAGAGAAGGGCAAACAGAGCGACGGGGAGTCGGATAGTTTTCATTGGTTGCCTCATCTTAACACGGCGGGCGTGGGTTTCCTCGCCTGTTCGTGCAAACCCGCAAGCTTGTAGAAGCGGACCGACGCGCGTAGGGTGCTGCTCCAAGCGGAGGCCTCTGCATGTCCGAATCCCAGCCTGATTACCCGGGCACGCCGCCCGGACACGTTCACGACGACCACCACGCACCCACCGTCGCGCGGAATGCCCGTGTAGGCCTGTGGCTTTTCGCATTTTACGTGATGCTGTACGGCGGGTTCATGGTGTTGAACGCCTTCTTTCCCAAGCGGATGGCCATGCCGGTCTATGCGGGCGTGAATCTTGCCGTGACGTACGGGCTGTTGCTCATCGTCGGCGCATTCCTCCTGGCCCTGTTGTACATGTTCCTCGTCAGGGGCCGTGCTAACGATGAGAACACGGAGGGCCGGTAACCAATGCCTGCAACATTCTCCTGGTTAGCCTTCTCGGTCTTTGCCGTGTTCGTTGCGTTCGTTCTCGGGATCTCGTTTTTCCTGGGGTCGCGTGCCAAGTCTGCCAAAGGCTACTTCGCGGCACACGGGCAGGTCGGGTGGTTCGTCAACGGGATCGCCTTCGCCGGCGACTACCTTTCGGCCGCCTCGTTCCTGGGGATTTGCGGGATGATCGCGTTCTACGGGTACGACGGGTTCCTGTACTCGATCGGCTACCTCGCGGGCTGGATCGTTGCCCTCCTCGTCATCGCCGAACCGATCAAGCGGCTGGGAAAGTACACCTTCGCCGACGCGCTGGACAGCCAGTTTAATTCCCGCGGCATCAAGTTGGCGGCGGCGTTCAGCACGCTTTTAGTCAGCCTGTTTTACCTGATCCCGCAGATGGTGGGCGCGGGCTCGCTCGTGAAGCCGCTGCTCGGACTGGAGCACTGGCACGGCGTGCTCATCGTCGGCGTCGTCGTCATTACCATCGTCGTCACCGCGGGCATGGTTTCCACGACGTGGGTGCAGTTCATCAAGGGCTCGTTGTTGGTCGTGTTCTGCTTCGTTCTGACGGTCATGATCCTCACCAAGGGCCTCACCGCGCGCCCCGAAGCCGCCGCCGTGACAACGATGACCGCGCCGGCGTCGGGGATGGGCCCCGGCACGGCCAACGCATACCCGATCGGCACAATCACCAAGCTGCCCGGCGGACAGGCGCAGACCGGCCCACTTGGCCCGCTCGAGTTCATCAGCACGATCCAGAACAGCGAGATGGTCAAGTGGAAGGCCGGCGCTACCGACGCCGCCGGCATGACGACGTATACCGCTGTGCCCACGACGGGCGCCGACTTCCTCGTGCCCGGCGCCCACCCGCTGTTTGCCGGCGTGCGCAGCGACAGCGTCGTGAAGAAGCTGGACTTCCTCTCGCTCATGATTGCGTTGTTTGCCGGCACCGCGTCGCTGCCGCACATCCTGATCCGTTACTACACCGTCAAGGACGGCTCGGCCGCCCGGAAAAGCACGGTGGTGGGCATCGCGAGCATTGGATTCTTTTACGTCCTGACGCTTTACCTCGGACTGGGCGCGATGACCACGCTCGCGCCGATGAAGGACAGCAACATGGCCGCGCCGCTGCTGGCGCGGCAGTTCGGCGAGTTGCTCTTCGCCGTCATCTCCGCCATCGCTTTCACGACGGTTCTCGGCACGGTCAGCGGCCTGATCCTCGCCGCCAGCGGCGCGGTTGCACATGACCTGATGACCAATTTCATGCGGCTCAACATGACAGACCACGGGCAGGTCCTGGCGGCCAAGATCTCGGCGGTGGTGATCGGCGTAATCGCAATGGTGCTCGGGATCGTGTTCAAGGATTTCAACGCCAGCTTCCTGGTGGGCTGGGCATTCAACGTCGCCGCCTCGGCCAACCTGCCCGCGCTCGTCATGTTGTTGTTCTGGAGCCGCACGACCAAGCACGGAATCACGGCGGCGATCGTGGTCGGGCTGTTGTCGTCGCTCGGCTGGCTGGCGCTGAGCGGCCCGGCGTACCAGTTCGTCTACGGCCTGGACCCCAAGCTCGCGCCGATGCCTTTCAGTCAGCCGGCGATCGTCACCATGCCGCTGGGGTTTGCGGTGCTGATCGTCGTGTCGCTGATGACGCGGCGGGGGCCGTCCGCCGACGTCGTCCAGTAGGGACGAACCTCGTGCCCGCCCGACGTCCCGTAGGGGCGAACCTCGTGTTCGCCCGACCGTCGTCTCCCGAGGGACGAGAGGGCGAAGACAAGCTTCGCCCCTACGCGCTACGCGCGGTGATCGGCATGTCCTTGACGTCCCCCTTGCGACCTGAACAATTAAAACCAACATGGCTCGCTCCATCGA
>JBKJRK010000354.1:0-9065 GCA_046593135.1 Tepidisphaeraceae bacterium
AACTCCATCTGGAAATCATCAAGATGGAGTTCGCCCATGCCGGCGATGATCGTTTCGCCGGTTTCCTTGTTGTAGCTGGCCTGAAACGTCGGGTCCTGGCGGCGCAGGTTGGTCAGGGCCTGGCTGAGCTTGTCCTTGTCGGCGGCGGTCTTCGGTTCGATGGACATGCTGATGACGGGCTCGGGGAACGTCGGGCGTTCGAGGATGATCGGCTTATCGAGGTCGCACAGCGTGTCGCCGGTCATGGCTTCGTTGACGCCGATCACCGCGACGATGTCGCCGGCTTCCGCCCGCTCGCGCGGGATGCGGTCGTTGGCCGACATCTGGAACATCCGGCTGATGTTCTCTTTAGTCCCCTTGTTCGCGTTCAACACGCGCGTGCCCTGTTCGAGCACGCCGGAGTAGACACGGACGTAGGTCAGCGTGCCGAACTTGTCGTCCACGATCTTGAACGCCAGCCCACAGAACGGCTCTTCGGGCACGCGCTTGCGCTCGATGATCTTTTCAGGGTCTTTGAGGTCATGGCCCGTGGCCGGCAGCATGTCTAGCGGGTTGGGGAGGAAGTCGATGACCCCGTTCAGCACCGCCTGCACGCCGACGTACTTGTACGCCGACCCGCAAAATAGAGGGTGAGCCTTGAAGTCAATTGTTCCTTTGCGAAGGGCGGCGATGATTTCCGCTTCGGTGAGCGAGTTCGGATCGGTGAGATATTTCTCGGCGAGATTGTCGTCGAGTTCGGCAACCTTTTCGAGCATGATCGCGCGATAGTGCTCGTACTTTTCCTTCATGTTCTCGGGGACCGGGCGCTGGGTAATCGTCTGACCCTTGTCCTTCTCGTCGTCCATGTCGGTGTAGTAGCCGACGCCGCGGATCAGGTCGATGATGCCTTTGAATTCGCCGGCCTCTCCGTCGGGAATAACAACTGGAATCGCGGGCGCGCCCAGGCGGTCGAGGATCGTCTGGTAGCAGAACTCGTAGTCGGCCCCGACCTTGTCCATCTTGTTGATGAAGCAAATGCGCGGCACGTTGTACTTTGTCGCCTGGCGCCAGACGGTTTCCGACTGGGCTTCGACACCTTCCTTGCCGTCAAACACGGCGACCGCGCCGTCGAGCACGCGCAGGGAGCGCTCGACCTCGGCCGTGAAATCGACGTGCCCGGGCGTGTCGATCAGGTTGATGTTGTAGAGGTCGCCGTTGCGCTTCCACTCGCAAAACGTGGCGGCGGAGTTGATCGTAATGCCGCGCTTCTGTTCTTCGGGGTCGAAGTCCATGACGGCGGTGCCTTCGTGCACTTCGCCGACTTTGTGCACGCGGCCGGTGTAGTACAGGATGCGTTCCGAGGTGGTGGTTTTGCCGGCGTCAATGTGGGCGGCAATGCCGATGTTCCGAATCTTGGTCAGGTCGCGAGACATTTCGTTCCTCTTTCAATGCACAAAACCCGCGGAGGCTCTCCGCGGCAATCGTCGGTGTTTCCGTGGCGACTACCGTGTCCCGCGAAACGCGGGATTCGGCCCCTGCGGGTTTCAATCCGTCGCGGTCCGACCGGTAGAGCCGGGCCGTCCCCGACCCGGTCTTCCCTCGACAGTTTGAGCTTCGAATGTCGCTATCCGAAGCCCCGGGAAGCAACACCTTCCCGTTTCCGCGTGGCACGCTCACACCGACCACGCAGGGCTTCGGTCAGCATGAGCCGTTAATTTGGTTCAATCTTCACGGCTACTCCTGGTCGAGAAAATCTCATCGACAGCGCGTCCGGCAACGGGCCGAAGTTTGTGAGAACGTGGCCCGCTTGCACTGAAGATAAGGCGGGATACTCTACCGGGCGCGCCCGTCGCGTCAAGGGCCGCCGATTTCGCTTGCGCCGCCGTGCGATGCCCTCGAAAGCCTTTCTTTATGCCCAAGCGCAAGCAGCGTCATCAGTCACATTCCCTGACGGATTCAGCCCGCATTTCGGCTTCCCCAGCCGTGGCATTGGGCGGCGTTGCGGCGCGGTCTGGGAGCCGGAGCACCGCCCTGCTGTTTGCCCCGGCCGTCCTTGCCGGGGCCCTGCTTCTGTTCGCGGTGCAGCCGTTGATAGCGCGATTCGTCTTGCCTTGGTTCGGGGGCGGGCCGGGCGTCTGGACGACGTGTATGTTGTTTTTCCAGACCCTGCTATTGGGCGGCTACCTTTATGCCCATCTGTCCGTGAGGTATCTGGGCGTTCGGTGGCAAATCATTTTGCATCTCGTATTGCTGATCGGATCACTGACTCTAATCCCAATCATCCCTTCACCGCGGTGGAAGCCCGTTTCGGCCGACGATCCCGCCGGCCGGATTTTACTGCTTCTGGCGGCGACGATCGGCCTGCCCTACTTCGTCCTTTCAGCCACAAGCCCGCTGCTCCAGGCATGGTTTGTGAAAGTCCGACCGGGCATTTCGCCTTACCGGCTGTTCGCACTATCAAACCTCGGCTCCCTACTGGCGCTGCTCGGCTATCCGACCGTGCTGGAGCCGCTGTTCAGCCGCCGGCAGCAGGCGTGGATCTGGTCCGTCGGCCTTATCGCCTTCGCGGCGGTCTGTACCCTGTGCGGCGTCCACGTGTGGAGACGATTGCCACGGACGGCTCCGACCGCCGCCCTTTCCGACGATTCGGGAAATTCCGCTGACGCGCCGGCAGGCAGGCGATACCTGCTGTGGCTCGCCC
This sequence comes from Tepidisphaeraceae bacterium, assembly GCA_046593135.1. Lineage (GTDB taxonomy): Bacteria > Planctomycetota > Phycisphaerae > Tepidisphaerales > Tepidisphaeraceae > JBKJRK01. Next base: position 2,681 of record JBKJRK010000354.1, read on the forward strand.
TCCCGATGGTTGCGTCGGTCCTGCTGCTCGCCGTCACCAACACCGTCACCGAAGACGTCGCAGTAACGCCGATGCTGTGGGTCGTTCCCCTCGCTTTGTACCTGCTGACATTCGTTATCGCCTTCGACAGCCCGCGCTGGTATCCGCGGCGTGCCGTGCTGATCCTGCTTCCTGTCTGTACACTCTGGATGATCCGACTAAAGTGCGGGCCGGTTCTTAAACTCGACGTCACGCTCCCCGAGCAGTTCGTTGCGTACCTGGCGTCCATGTTCGTCATGTGCCTGTTTTGCCACGGCGAACTCGCGGAGCTTAAGCCCCACCCGCGCGAGCTGACGAAATATTACCTGACGATTGCCGTCGGCGGCGCGCTCGGGGGCGTGTTCGTGGCCCTGCTGGCACCGCATTTTTTCAATCGACTGCTCGAGCTTCCGCTGGGCGTGCTGGCGGCGGCAGCACTCGGTTTTTTCTGCCTTAGACACGTGCGCGTGCATCGTCACCGGCTGTGGACGGGCCTATTCGCAGGCGCGGCCGTGCTGTTCCTGATCGGGGTGCCTCTACTTGAACGCCTGCTGGCGCCGGGCGGCGGCCACGCGATCGAGCGGTCACGCAATTTCTACGGCACGCTCGTCGTCGCCGACCTCGACGCCGAGAAACCCGCCGACCGCATGCGCCTGCTCAATCACGGCGGCACCAGTCACGGAGCCCAATTCCTCGAGCCGGCACGGCGCAAGGAAACGACGCTTTACTACCGGGAAGGCAGCGGCGTCAGCTTCGCGATGCACCACTTCCCACGCGCCGAGAACCGCCGGATCGGATTGGTCGGCCTTGGCGTCGGCACGCTCGCCGCGTACTCCAAACCCGGCGATACACTCCGCTTTTACGAGATCAACCCCGACGTCGAACGGGCGGCACGCCGGTATTTTACGTTCCTCGCCGACGCCCCGGGCCAAACCGACGTCATCCTCGGCGACGCCCGGCTCACGCTCGAGCGGGAAGAACCCCAGCAATTCGACATTCTGGTGCTCGACGCCTTCAGCGGCGACGCCATCCCCACGCATTTGCTCACCGCCGAAGCGTTTGACGGGTACGTTCGCCACCTAAAGCCCGACGGCGTCGTCGCCGTCCACTTCTCCAACCGCTCAGTAGACCTCGGCCCCCTGCTGCTGCGCCAAGCCCGCCGATTGAACATGACTGCCGCCGTCGGCGACCCGCGGGCCGGGTGGTGGATGCTGATGTCCCGCGACGACGCGTTTCTCAACAGCCCCGCCATGCGGCAAGGCACCCGCGTCGTCCCCACTTCCGACCGCGGCCCGCTGTGGACCGACGACCACGTCAACCTGCTGAGCGTCATCCGCTGGATCCCCGACGCGGCGGCAAAACCGTAACCACGTTCTGGGCCCTCGCGCGCCGGAACGCTTCTGCGAGCATGCCGCAACGCTCCGCTGCGCGGAGGCGGCGAAACGAGTGAAGAGAGCGTCCGCGACTCTACTGTCATCGCAAACTTGACAGGTTCGGCCAGTGTCTTAGGATATGACCCGCTTCCCCTTTACGAGGGGCGGTTGTCGAGAGGGCCAGTCGATACTGGCAAGGTAGACGAACCGGGCCGAATCGCGGTTGAATCGGCTCGGGCCTCGGGAAGCAAATCGTTGCCGCGGAACGGTCACGCCCAAACAGCGGTCCGGCCCACACATACGCCGACTACTACCCCGTAGTGTAACGGTAGCACAAGTGTTTTTGGTACATTTAGTCATGGTTCGAATCCATGCGGGGTAGCTCGTCGAGTTGCCAGTAGCCAGTTGTCAGTTGCCAGTGAAGGCAATCCTGACAACTGGCAACCAGCAACTGGCAACTTATGTCTCTGACAGCCATTATCCTCGCCGCCGGCAAGAGCACGCGGATGAAGTCCAGGCGGTCGAAGGTACTGCACGAAGTGTGCGGCAAGCCGATGCTCGACTTCGTCCTGCAAGCCTGCTTCGGCGCGGGATGTCACCGCGTGATGGTTGTAGTTGGGCACGGCAAGGACGAGGTCATCGCCCAGTTCGGGCATGACAAGCGGATTGCGTGGGTCGAGCAGACGGAGCAACTCGGCACCGGCCACGCGGCGCGGGTGTGCGAGCCGCACTTGAAGGATCATCACGGCGACGTGTTAATTCTCGCCGGCGACGGACCGCTGATTACTGCCGGCGTGCTCCAGGCGCTCGTCACAGCCCACCGCGACGATCACGCGGCGGCCAGCATGGCGACGGCGGTCCTGGACGACCCGTTCGGCTACGGGCGGATCATCCGCGACGACGCCGGCGAGTTCGTCGAGGTCATCGAGCAGGCCGACGCGACGGACGAGCAGCGCGAGATTCGCGAGGTGTTTCCGAGCATCTACTGCGTGAAAGCGAGCGAACTGCTCTTCGCGCTATCGAAGCTGAAGAACGAGAACAAAAAACGCGAGTACTACCTGACCGACGTCTACGGCATCCTCCGGACGGCGGGGAAAAAGGTGCTGGCGGTGCAGGCGGTTTCGGCAGAAGACGTGCTGGCGATCAACACCCGCGAGCAGCTCGCGCAGGTAGACGCCGTCATGCAGGACCGCATCCAGCGGAAGCTCCGCGAGGCCGGCGTGACCATCGTTAGCGAAGAGAACACGTACGTCGAAGCCGGCGTGTCGATCGGTCCGGACACGACGGTCCGCCCGTTCTGCTTTATCGGAGCCGACGCCGGCATTGGCTCCGACTGCGTGATCGGCCCGTTCGCCTGCGTGCCGCGCGGCGCGATCGTGCCTGAAGGTACCACGGTGTCGGGAAACGCGGGAGGAAGTGACGACTGATGAATGACGAATGACGAGTGAAAGGACCGGCAAACGGCTTCACTCGTCACGCAGCGCTCATCACTCGGTACTCGCATTTATGTCCAAGCTCGACGCGGACAAACTCAAAGTCTTTACCGGCCGGGGGAACCCGGAGTTGGCGCAGAAGATCTGCGACCACCTCGAAATCCCGCTCGGCCGCGGTCGCACGGAATTGTTTCCGGACGGCGAGCTGATCGTCAAGGTTGACGAAGACGTCCGAGGCCGCGACGTGTTCGTCGTCCAATCGACGAGCCATCCGGTGAACGCCCACCTGATGGAGTTGTTCATCTGGATCGACTGCCTCCGCCGGGCCAGCGCCAAGCGCGTGACGGCGGTGATTCCGTACTTCGGCTACGCCCGGCAGGACCGCAAGGACGAAGGCCGCACGCCGATCACGGCCAAGCTCGTCGCCAACCTGCTCGAACGGGCCGGCGCCGACCGCGTCGTATCGGTCGACCTCCACGCGGCCCAGGTGCAGGGGTTCTTTGACATTCCGGTGGATCACCTTTACGCCGGCCCGGTGCTGAGCAAGTGGTTCAAGGCGCTGAAGCTGGCCAACCCGGTGTTCGTCAGCCCCGACGTCGGAAACGTAAAGCGGGCGCAGAAATACGCCCACAGCCTCGGCGGAGAGATCTGCTTCATCGACAAACGCCGCAGGAGCGGAACCGAGACCGAGGCCAAGCACGTCATCGGCGACGTGGCGGGCAAGAACGTGCTGATGGTCGACGACATGATCACGACGGCGGGCACGATGGTCGAAGCCGTTCGCATCCTGCGCGACCACGGGGCGCTGGACATTTACATCAGCGCCACGCACGCCGTCTTCGCCCCCCCGGCGATGGAACGGCTGGCGAAGTGCGAGTTCACCAAGCTGGCCGTCACCGACACGATCCCCATCGGCACCCGCTGCGATTCGCTGAAGGACCGCCTCGTCGTGCTGAGCGTCGCCGAGCTGTTGGCGCAGGCGATTCACCGGATCTATCACAACGAATCAGTCAGCGCGCTGTTCAAGGACGGCGAAAAGAACGAATGAAGAGGAAGTAGAAAGTAGGGTGTGCTTCAGCACACCGCCGGCAAGAGATGGTGTGCTGAAGCACACCCTACAAATTTCGGAGTCTGCATCATGGCAACGCAATCAATTTCGATCGCCGTGGAATCCCGCCCGGGCCTCGGCTCGCGGGCGAACAAGCGGCTGCGCGACACGGGGAAAATCCCCGGCGTCGTCTACGGCCACAAGGAAGCCGTCGTACCGGTCACCCTCCCTAAAAAGGAGCTGGTCAACCACCTGAACAAAGGCGCCCACGTCTTCGACCTCACGCTCGAAGGCAAGGCCGAGAAGGTTCTCGTGAAGGAAGTCCAGTACGACCACCTCGGCATCGAGGTGATCCACGTCGACTTCGCCCGCGTGTCGCTCGACGAAAAGGTCGAGGTCACCGTGCCCCTCGAACTTAAGGGCACGCCCAAGGGCGAAGACGACGGCGGCGTGCTCCAGCAGATCGTGGCGGAGCTGGAGATCGAGTGCCTCGTGACCGACATTCCGTCGGTCATCGTGCACAACGTCACCGAAATGAAGGTTGATGACGTTCTGCACATCAAGGACCTCAAGCTCCCGCCGGGCGTGAAGGCCCTGCAGGACGAGGACCTGGTCGTGGCGCAGGTGAAGACGATCGAAGAGGAAGCGACCACCCCGGCCGCCGAAGAAGGCGCCGCCGAGCCCGAAATCATCGGCCGCAAGCCGGAGGATGGCGCGGAGGCGACTGCCGCCGAAGAGAAGTAATTGCGGAAGTGGCCGGTGGCCGGTGGTCAGTGGCCAGAACGAGCCATCGGCCTTCGCCGGCCACCGGACACTGACCACCGGCCACCATGAAACTGATCGTCGGCCTCGGCAATCCCGGACGCCAGTACGTCGGCACCCGGCACAATATCGGCTGGGAAGTCGTCGACGCCTTGGCCAAGCGGCTCGGCTGGATCGCCAAGCCCGATGAATTCGACCGGGAAGCCCGCTCGAATTTCGACGGGCTCACGATGAGCGGAACCGTTTCGCTGCACGCGACCGGCGGAACGGAAAAGTTGCTGCTGCTGAAGCCGGGGACGTACATGAACCTCAGCGGCAGGAGCGTTCAGCCGGCAATGGCGTTTTATCAGTTGGCGCCGGCGGACGTGATGGTCGTCGTCGACGAGCTCGCCCTGCCGTGCGGAGCGATCCGCATCCGCAAAGGCGGGTCGGCCGGCGGGCACAACGGGCTGAAGGACGTCGAGCGGGCGCTCGGAACCGGCGAATACCCCCGGCTGCGGGTCGGCATCGACCCCCCGCCGGAGCGAGTGCCCGGTAAGGATTACGTCCTCGGGAAGTTTTCCGAGGAGCAGAGAAAGAAAATCGACCCCGCGATCGAACGCGCCACGTCGGCGCTGGTCGTGTGGATGGATAAAGGAATCAACGCGGCGATGAACGTGTACAACGCCGCGGAGGAGAAGGTGTGACGCGTGAGGCGTGAGGCGTGAAACAGCATTTGCTTCACGGATCACTCGTCACGGATCACCGATCGACCCGGCGGCCGGCGTGAACGCCGGCCAAAACCCAAGCTAGGGAGCTACGAGAAACCTATGGCAGCGACAACAGACACCAGCAACCAGTACGAAGCGATGTTCCTTCTCGGCCCCGCCGCCACGGCGGAGCCGGAGGCCGGGATCAACCTGTGCCGCGGCATGATCGAACGCCACGGCGGGAAGATTCTCGTCATCAAGAAGTGGGACGAGCGGAAGCTCGCCTACGAGGTGAACGGGCAGAAGCGCGGCACGTACATCATCGCCTACTTCAACGCCCCGGGCGCCGCCGTCGGCCCGCTCGAGCGCGACGTGAAGCTCAACGACCAAGTCCTGCGCGTGATGGTCACCAAAGCCGATCACCTCAACCAGCAGGAAATGGAAGCCGTCGAGCCCCAGCCGATCCAGCCCCGCGAAGAGCGCAACCCGTGGGACCGCCCGGCTTGGAACGACCGCCCGCCGCGCGACGACCGCGGACCGCGGGACGACCGTGGCCCGCGCGAAGAACGTCCCCGCGACGACCGCGCCCCGCGCGCCGCGGCCCCGGCTGCCAAAGAGTAGAGGGAATTTTGGATTTTGGATTTGTGATTTTGGATTTTTGACCTAATCGAATCGCAAACGTCGGACGAGCGTCTGACCGTCAATCCAAAATCCGCAATCGAAAATCCAAAATTTCCCCCCGGAGATTCTCGCATGGCGAACTTCAACAAAATCGTCCTCGTCGGAAACCTGACGCGCGACCCCCAGCTTCGCTATCTGCCGAGCCAGATGGCGGTGGTGGATTTCGGACTGGCCGTCAATCACAAGTACCGCACGAAGAACGGCGAAGACCGCGAAGAAGTGCTGTTCATCGACTGCTCGTGCTTCGGCAAGGGCGCCGAGGTCATCAACCAGTACTGCCAGAAGGGCAAGCAGCTCCTGGTCGAAGGCCGGCTCCGGTACGAAACCTGGGAAGACAAGCAAGGTGGCGGCAAACGGAGCAAGCACACCGTCGCCGTGGAC
>JBKJRK010000384.1:0-2580 GCA_046593135.1 Tepidisphaeraceae bacterium
CATGATCTTCGAGAAAACCCCGATAAATCAGGTGTTTTCAGAGATACAGGAGAAAACTGCGGAGAACCAAAACCGTAACCAATTGACGTTGTTCAACTTCTAACCGGACAGTAGTGACAAGCAACAGGCTTTTCTGGATTTCGTCCTCGCGCAGTACGTGAAGGCGGGCGTGGACGAACTGGCGTCGGAGAAGCTCCCCCCACTCCTGAAGCTGAAATACAACAACGCGATCGCAGACGCGGTGGCCGACCTCGGGTCGCCGGCGGAAATCGGGAAGGTGTTCATCAGCTTCCAGAAATACCTGTATCTTCACGAGGCGAAGTAATGGGTTATGGATCTACACTGGCACAACGGGAGCGAGGCCGCAACGCAGGGCGATCTCATTTCTGGGACAAGAGTTACGCCGTCGAGCGTACCGTTCAAACAGACCGCAGGTTCATAGCCGTGTAGGAAGCTCACCGGTCGAAACCCTCTTATGAACCGTTCTCTGTTTTTGCTTGGGCTGTAACCGAGCTTCATTCCGTTATGTCTCCGCAAAACTGCGGAGTATCTAGCAGGACGCTGAAAAACTCCGTTTCCATTGTCGCGACCCGCGTTTTCGGTGGCGAAATCGGGGACGAAAACGCTGAATTGGGAGTTTTTCAGCGTCCTGCTAGAGCGGCTTGCAGCACTCTTTAGCGTGGCACGGGGTTTCAAGCCGTGGCTTCATGCGAGAAGCACGAGTTGAAATCCCGTGCCACGAAAATGCAACGCGACAATGAGTTGCAAGCCGCTCTAGCATGCGCCGGTCAGTTCCCCCCGGCGACATAGACGCCGCCGGTGTAGCCGGGGGCGTAGGCGAAGAACTCCTCCATCTGTTGGAAGGCGGAGAGGGCGGTGAACCTCCAGAGCCGCACGGGCAGCGCGCCGCCGGTGCCGGGAGAGGTGAGGATCTCGTAGCGGCCGTCGTTGGTGGCGTCAACCGCGGCCACGCGCACCTCGCCATTGAACTTCGATCCGTAGGGCTGGAATTGCGCGATCTGCGTGGGGTTGACGTTGGTCATCGTGTCCCCGTTGAACACGCGGACCAACCCCGTGCCGCCGACGCCCTGGCTGACGATGATCTCCGGATTGCTCACGCCGTTGACGTCGCCGACGGCGACGTACACGCCGCCCTGGAAGCCGGCGGCGAAGGCGTTGAAGCTCTTGACGAGGGTCGGGGCGACGGAGGGGTTGCCGTAGATGCCGGCGACGTTGTAGATCCGCACGAGCGGCCCGCCGCCGCCGGTGCCGGGGGCGGTGACGACATCGGGGACGCCGTCGCCGGTGAAGTCGCCGACCGCCAGGCGCACTCCGCCCTTGGAGTTCGGCGCCACCGGGTTACCGCCGTCGATGGTAAAATCGGTGAACGGCGTGGGCTTCAGGTTGAACGTATCGGACCCGGATTGGCCGTAGAGGCTTCCGGTGCGCAGCGGTGTGGAGGAGATCGCGTTGCCGCTGGCGTCGAGCGTTGTGTTGACGTTGAACGTGTCGTTGCCGCTCCGGCCGTTGACTTCCAGGAGCTCGATGTTGACGAACGGAACCGTCCGGCTGCCGACGACGTCGATCTGCGTAGCCGAGATGTTGAAGGTGTCGTTCAGCCGCGAGCCGTTGATGACGATCAGGTCGTCGCCCGCACCCCCGTCGATGTTGACCGGGGCGTTGACGAGGTAGACGAACACCGAGTCGCTGCCGCCGCCGCCGGCGATGTTGTTCGCGGCGCCGCCGGGCACGATTATCGTGTTGATGACGAACGTGTCGTTGTCGTTGTCGCCGTTTAGGAACAGCTCGCCGGTGTTGTAGTTGACCTCAAAGTCGTCCTCGCCGTCGCCGCCGTTGATGGTGGTCGTATGGCTGGTGCCGTTCACGAGCGTGGCGCCGGGCTCGACCTCGCCCTCCTCGGTGAGGTCTGGGCCGACGACGAAGCTGTCGTCGCCGGTGTTGCCGTCGATGTTGGTAACGGCCCCGGTGTCGTTGAGCCGCATTGAGTCAGCGCCAGAGCCGAGCTTGAGGTTCATCGTCTCGACGGCGTCGTAATGAATGCCGTCGGCGGACATGCCCAGGCCGGAGAGGGTGGTGGCATCAAGTGTGCCGGTGTTGGCCTCGGTGTCGCCGGAATCATCGACGTTGAGTACATCGCCCGTGCCTGCGCCGCCAGAGACATCGACACAGCCGTCCAGCCCATCGACAGTGCCGCCCGTTGCCGGCGCGAGGCTGCCGATGTTGATCGTGTCGTCGCCCACGCCGCCGTCAGCAGCGGTGACGCTGCTCACGCCGGTGGTTTGGACGTTGATCTGGTCCGACTCGGTCCCGCCGTGAAGCAGTGCGCCGCTGGACGTGCCGCTGGCGCGGAGCGTGATCGTGTCCACAGACGCGCCGCCGTCGACCGCGAGAATCGCGGACACGCCGGTGGTCTGGATGGTGACGGCGTCCTGATCGATCCCGCCGTTGATCGAGACGTTGCTCGATGCGCCGGTGGTGGTGACGTTGATGCTGTCGCCGCCGGCGTTGCCGTTGATGGTCGTGTTCACCCACCCGGCCGTCGTGGCGACGTTCACGCTG
>JBKJRK010000392.1:0-3817 GCA_046593135.1 Tepidisphaeraceae bacterium
GAAATCTCCAAGGCCTTGTCCGCCTTCCGCTTCGAGAAGCTCCAGCATTTCGCCTACGAGTTGGTCGCCTCCGGCGAAGTCGCCTTCGACGAAGCCGACCGGGCGGTGGGGCGGTAAATGTGAATCGGCCAACGGAAGATCACCGGAAATGATGCCAAAAAACTTCTACGAAGTATGAAACTATTTGTGGCCAACTCGATCGTGCGTTGTATTCGCACGTTGTAACGGTAAGCGGCGCGGGCGAAGCGCGGGTAGAATCGGTCGCACGTTACTTCGAGCGTCGCGTCGTCGGGAGCTTGTCCGCCGTTACGTCTTCGATCCGAAGGCCGAAGACTGCGCGGTCGATCACGCTCACGTCGGTTGGCCCTCTTCCACCAGCGCAGCCTACGTCGTCGGTGCAGGCGGATTATTACGGTGAAATGTCGAGGTGTTGCAGAATAAGGCCGAACACGTCCGTCGGGGCCAGCGTGCCGCGGTCCAGCAGAGCGGCGGTATTTGTCGCGAATATCGCCCCGTGTTCCGGGTTGGCTGGCGGGATGCCGTGGGAGCCGCGGACGACGGCGGCGTCGAGCGGAATGACGTCCATCGTTGCACGGAAGCCCAACTTACGCTTAGCAAGTGTGGCGGCGATCTTGAGCTTCGGGACGGCGAGTTTGGGGTCGATGAACAACTCGACGGGGTCGTAGCCGGGTTTTCGGTGGATGTCGACGGTGCGGGCGAAATCGGGCGCACGGACCTCATCCAGCCAGTAGTAGTATGTGAACCACGCGTCGCGTTCGGCCATCGCGACGAGTTCGCCGGAGCGTGGATGATCGAGATGACATTCCCGCTTCCCCACCTCGTCGAGCACGCGCCCAACGCCGGGCGTCGATTCGAGGAGCCTTTGCACCTGTTCGATGCAGCTTGCGTCGTTGAGATAGACGTGGGCCACTTGATGGTCGGCTACGGCGAACGCCTTGCTGGCCCCGGGGTCGAGCAGTTCGCGCCCGAGTTCCTTACGAACGGCCAGAAGCCCGGCTTCCCGTAGGACGCGGTTCAGATGGACCGGGCGTGAAACCGGCGAAACGCCGTATTCGGACAAGACGATGATGCGTGCACCGCGTGACTCGAAATGGTCGATGAGTTGTCCGCACACGGCGTCCAACTCGCGCAAATCGTTCGCGACGCGCGGGTTTTTCGCGTCGGGGCCAATCTTTTGGAGTACGTAATCGAGGTGGGGCAGGTAAACGAGCGTCAGCGCGGCGTTGTGCTGCTTGTCGACGGCGACCGCCGAATCGGCGATCCATTGGGTGGACTTAATGCTCGTCGCGGGTCCCCAGAAATGAAACAGGGGAAATTGTCCGAGCTCGCGCTGCAACGTATCGCGCAACTCCGGCGGGTTTGTCCAGACGTCCGGCAGCTTTCGCCCGTCGGCGGGGTACATCGGGCGGGGCGTCACTGTGTAAGCCGCGCCGGAATACATCGCGTACCACCAGAACACGTTGGCGCATGTGAAAGACGGGTTGCGCTGTTTCGCGACGTCCCAGATCTTCGGCGCCTGCACCAGTTTGTTCGACTGCTTCCAAAACTTGATCTCGCACTCGTCGCGGAAATACCACCCGTTGCCGACGACGCCATGCTCGGCGGGCCATTTGCCGGTGAGATACGTGGACTGGACGGTCGTCGTTACGGCCGGAACGACGGGTCCGATCGGCGCAACCCGCCCGGCTTGCGCGAAGGCGTGCAACCGGGGCGTGTGCTCGGCAGAGATGAGCGCCGGCGTCAACCCGACCGCGTTGATGACGACCGTCTTGTTCAAGGCGTCCGTGGATAGGGCATCGGCAACCGTTCGTCAATGCGGCAGGGTTGCCGACACCGACACGCCGGGCAAAATAGAAGGTCACGATTCTGAAAGCCCCGGTTGCCGGTTAGCGGCGGCCCGCAGGGCCGAGTTTGCCCCAGAGTATTTCAGAATCGCGGTCACCAATTTAGAGCGAACCGCCGGCCCGGATCTTTGTGCGTCCGCCACGCGACGGCATCCGGGGCGGCGCTTCGCTTTGCCCCGGCGTGTCGGCAGTGTCACGCGGCGATCGTCGGCTTTTTTTCCTGGAACAGAAACGTCGTGGCTCCGATCGAGATGCGGTCGCCGTGGCGGAGGCGGGCGCGGGGAGTGGGCTTGCCGTTGACGATGGTGGGGGCGCCGAGCGGGAGGTCTTCGAGCTCAAACCCGCCGGGAACGAGGTGGATGGCGGCGTGACGCCGGCCGACCTTGTTGTCCTTGAACAGATAAATCTGGCAATCCGGGCCGGAGCCGATGAATGTCGGGTTGCGGTAGAGGATGAACTGCTTGCCGGCGATGAGGCCGGAAATCACACGGACCCACCCGGATTTGGCGACGTTTTCGATCAGGCCCGTGGCGATGCCGGCGACAATGCCGATGGCGCACAGCGCCGCGAGTTTCCCGAACTCGGGCCGGCCGGTGTAAAGAGAGATGGGGTCAAAAATGGCTCCCCCAATCAACCCGCCGACAAGCCCGCCGGCCAGGCCGATCGTGAACTTCTTGAAGCTGCGCATCACCAGCCCGGTGCCGATCGTAAGGAACAACCCCATCACGCCCCAGGTGGCCGTTCGCGCCAGGATTTGCCGCGCGTCGACTGAATCTCCCGACGGCGTTCCGCCGAGCGCCGCGAGCATGCGATCGATGAACAATGCGACAACGACCCCGCCCAACAACCCCATTGCCGCCGCCACCGATCCGTTGACGACGACGCCCGCCAGATTCCGGTCGGTCGCCGGCTCCGCGATTCCGAGGAACACTGCGATCATCAAGCCGCACGCGCCATAGGCGAGCACGTTTGCGATGAACGTCTTGGTCCGGTCTTGCCGCGCGAGTTGCTGGATTTGGTCGTTTTTCTGGTCGTCGCTGAGGCGGGCGTCGGTGGAAATGGCGAAGTAGGCGTTCTTGCGTCGACCCTGACGGCGCATTTCCGTGATCGTCGCGTTGACCTCTTCGTCCGACAGGCCGCGCCCGCGCTCGCGGATCGTTCGGACGTGCTCGATGTCCTTCATCATCGCGAGGGCTTCGGTCTGCTGCGACGGTTTGAACTGCAAAACCTGTCCGGTCCCCCACGCCAGCAGGCCGCCGGCGAGTCCGAACAGCGCCATGTAAACGACGGAGTTGTATAAAATGTTGCCCCGGCTCACGCGTGACGAAGGTTGCGGCGCCACGGCGCCGGCATCGAGCTGCGCGTAGGCGCGGTTGCGCGCCAGCGCTTCGTGCTCCTTCAAGCGGGTGTCAACCTTCCGGCTGGTCAGGTCGTCCCACGAAACCGTAATCTTCTCGGCCATGTCCGCTTCAACCTCAGTACAGACCTCAACACTTCAACCCGTTCGTTATCGGCATCTGACAAGGGTATCGCTAGTCGGGAACGGGCTGCCTTAACGCGAGGGCACAGTCGCCGGGCGTGGTTGCAACGACTGAGGGATGCCTTCAACGAGGCCTTTCTCGGTCGTCGTCCCCTCGTTTGCTGGGGGTAAAAAGAGGTTGACTACAAGCGGGGAAAGCACCGCCAGCACGGCAATGAAGAACAGCCCGCCGACGAGCAGCCTCAGTTTATGTTCCAGGGCCTGCACGCGTCCGGAAAGTTCGGCAAGCGTGCCGCCAGAGGGGGTGGTTTTCTTTTTGTGATCCGGGGGGTCGGTGTTGATCGTGTCGGGGTCGACGACAAACGCGTCGCGCGTCGCCACGCCATTTTTCCACACGAACAAGCCGGCTTCTGTGCTGTGGGGGTCGTAGACGTAGGCGGCCTGCCACGGCTCGGGGAAGAAATTATTCTGG
>JBKJRK010000439.1:0-2662 GCA_046593135.1 Tepidisphaeraceae bacterium
CGATCCGAGCCGCCGCAAGTGTGTATCGAACGCGCGACAGTTTTCAGCCCTGTATTTTCGGCGTATTTTAACGGCCGCAGCTTTTCAGGACGTTATCGGACCCGTTCCGGAAGCAAAGGCGGTTTTATTGTGAACAAATTGAAAGCGGTGAATATGTATGACCTTAAGCGAGACGGCGAAAGTGGGGAGACAATCAAAGCAGAAGGGCAGGGACCAAGTTGCCCGGAGCTCACGGCCGCTTGGTCCGGAAGACGATTGATCAGGCGCGCTGGTCGATCGGTTCGACCTTCCGACCGAACGGGCCGACGTAGTCGTCGGTGGGGCGGATGATGCGGTTGTTCTTGTGCTGTTCCATCACGTGAGCACACCAGCCGGTCACGCGCGCGATGCCGAAGATCGGGGTGAACAGGTCGAGCGGAATCCCCATCGTGTAGTACGCGCTGGCGGAGAAGAAGTCGACGTTGGGGTTGAGGTTCATCGGCTGCCCGTCGCTCTTGGGCGTGTCCTTGAGGATGGGGATGAGCCGTTCGCTCATCTCGTACCACTTCGTGTTGCCCGCGGCTTCGCCGAGTTGTTTGCTCATCTTGCGGAGGAAGTGGGCGCGGGGGTCGAACGTGCGGTACACGCGGTGGCCGAAGCCGGGGACCTTGTCCTTGTTGGCGAGCATGCCGCGTACCTTGGCCTCGGCCTTGTCGGCGTCGCCGCATTCGAGCAGGAGTTGCATGACGTCCTGGTTGGCCCCGCCGTGCAGCGGGCCTTTAAGGGCGCCCAGAGCGGCGGTAACCGAGGCGTGCACGTCGGCGAGCGTCGCGGCGACGACGCGGGCCGTGAACGTGCTGGCGTTCATGCCGTGCTCGGCGTGCAGCACGAGGGCGGCGTCCATCACGCGTACGAGCGTGTCGTGCGGCCGCTTGCCGTTCATCATGTAGAGAAAGTTGCCGGCGAGGCTCAACGACGGGTCGGGCGCGACCGGCTGCTCGCCGTTGCGCAAGCGATGAAACGTCGTGACGATCGTCGGGAACTGCGCGGTCAGCCGGATCGCCTTGCGGCGGTTGGCGGCGGGGTCGTTGTACTCGAGGTCGGGGTCGGTGGCGCTCAGCGCGCTGGCGGCGGTGCGGAGCGCGTCCATCGGCTGCGTCTGGCGCGGCAGGGCGCGAAGGATCGACACGACGTGCTCGGGGAGCGTCGACGACTCGCTGAGTTGCTGCTTGAACGCCGCCAATTCCGCGCGGTTGGGAAGCTTGCCGTCCCACAACAAGAACGCGACCTCTTCGAAGGTCGCGTTCTCCACAAGGTCGGCGATGTCGTAGCCGCGGTAGACGAGCTTGCCGGCGTTGCCGTCGATGAAACAGATTTCGCTCTTGGCGGCGACGACGCCCTCGAGCCCGCCGGCTGGTTTGGCCGGCTTGACGGCGGGGGGCGCGGCGACGGTGGTGGTCCCGGCTTTCTCTACGGCTGCGGTCGAATCGGCCACGGTTATGACACCCGGTGTGAGGATAAATGTTCGCGATGGCGCTCGCGCGGACTATAGCGGTGGCCCCCCATGACAGTCAAACCGGGCGGGGCGTCCGAACGGCTGTTTTTCTAGGAGAATTGCTTCGGTCGATTCCGAAGGTTTGCCACGCGGTTAGACTTCACCCGCCGAGGTAGGCTTTCTGCACGTCGGGGTCTTCGAGGAGTTCTTTTGCCGGCCCGGACTTGCAGACACGGCCGGTTTGCAGGACGTACGCGCGGTGGGCGACGCTGAGGGCCATGTGCGCGTTCTGCTCGACGAGGAAAATCGTCGTGCCCTTCGCGCTGATCTCCCGAATGATCTGGAAAATCGTGCGGACGACCAGCGGCGCCAGGCCGAGCGACGGCTCGTCGAGCAGCAGCAGCTTCGGGCGGGCCATCAGCGCCCGGCCGATGGCGAGCATCTGCTGCTCGCCGCCGGAGAGGGTGCCGGCGACCTGCGTGTAACGCTCGCGCAGACGCGGGAACAACTCCAGCGAGCGTTCCCGGTCGGCGGCGATCGCGGCACGGTCGCGGCGGGCGAAGGCGCCGAGGTCGAGGTTCTCCGCGACGGTTAGGTTGGCGAAGATGCCGCGCCCTTCCGGAACGTGGCACAGCCCGCGGGTCACAAGTTCGTGCGGCGGGTCGCCGGTGATGTCTTTCCCGTCAAACTCAATCCGCCCCCCGGCCGGCCGAACCATGCCGGACACGGCGCGGAGCGTCGTCGATTTCCCCGCCCCGTTTGCGCCGATCAGTGCCACGATTTCCCCCGCCGCGATTTCGATCGAGACGCCGGCCAGCGCGTGAATCGCGCCGTAGTAGACGTCGAGGTTTTCGGCTCGGAGCAGCATCAACGCTTGGTCGTCGTCAAGAAAAAAGAAGAAGAGAATATTGCCACAGATGGGGCACAGATGAACACTGATAAGAATGCGGAATTTCTATCTTCATCTGTGTGCATCTGTGCCCCATCTGTGGCGAAAACGCATTTGCGATTGTTCCTTAGTTCACTTGCCCGGTTGCCGCAGGGTTAAGCGGCTCATCGACGTCTGTGGGTCCGAGGTACGCCTCGCGGACCTTTGGGTCGCGGCAGATTTCTGTCGGCGCGCCTTCGGCGATGGTGACGCCGTAGTCGAGGACGGTGATCCGCTCGCACACGTCCATCACCAGCGCC
>JBKJRK010000475.1:0-7360 GCA_046593135.1 Tepidisphaeraceae bacterium
GCAGAATAAGCGCGACCACGTGATGCAAGGCTTCCGCAAGGGCAAGTTCGACGTGTTGATCGCGACCGACCTCGCCAGCCGCGGGATCGATGTGGCCGACATCTCGCACATCATCAACTATGACGTGCCGGAAGACCCCGAGGTGTACGTCCACCGCATCGGGCGCACCGCGCGCATGGGCGCTAAAGGCAAGGCGTACACGTTCATCGCCAACGACCAGGGCGACGAGCTGACCAAGGTCGAGAACCTGATCAACATGGTGATCCCGCTCGCGACGGTCGAAGGGTTCGAGCCTTCGCCTCCTCCCGCGGATTGGACGGACCAGAAACCAGTCTACGGATCGGGCGAGCCGGCCAAGCCGATTATTTCGCGGTTCGAGCGGCCTTACGGTTCGACGGTTTCGCCGTCGTCGCCCCCGGGCCCGACCGAGCAGCCGATCGTCCTTCCGCCGCGCACGATCGGGAGCAAGATCCCCATCAACCGCAGGCACAAGCGACGCCGGTAACGGGACCGGACGTAGCGCTTAGCCACGCAATGGCCAATTTGGAAGAGCATTCGCGGAGCGGCTGCTCGCCGCTATAATCTTCACCCCGCGCCGTCCGGCGTGGGGTGTCTCGCGTGAGCCGTAGCGGAGTTTTCAGCCATGTCAGTCAACGTCGCGATCGTCGGCGCTACCGGGGCGGTGGGTCAGGAATTTCTGACCGTCTTGGCCGAGCGCAAGTTTCCCATGAAGAGCCTCAAGCTCCTGGCCAGCGCCAAGAGCGCGGGCAAGAAGCTGGAATTCGACGGCAAGAGCTACACGATTGAAGAACTGACGCACGACAGCTTCAAGGACGTGCAGATTGCGTTCTTCTCCGCCGGCGGGTCGATCAGCAAGGAGTTCGCCCCGTCCGCGGTCAAAGCCGGCGCGGTCGTCGTGGACAACACCAGCTATTTCCGCATGAAGGAAGGCATCCCGCTGGTCGTCCCCGAAGTCAACGGCGACCAGATCGCCAAACACAACGGGCTGATCGCCAACCCCAACTGCTGCACGATCATCATGGTCGTGCCGCTGTGGCCGTTGCATCAGGTTAATCGCATTAAGCGGGTCGTGGTCAGCACGTACCAGTCCGTGAGCGGCGCGGGCGCGTGGGGCTTGTACGAGCTCGACGCCCAGATGAAGGCCTACGCCACCGGGCAGCCTATCGCGAAGGAAAAATTCCCGCACCAGATCGTCAACAACCTTTTCAGCCACAACACGAAGGTGCAGGACAACGGCTACAACGAAGAAGAAAACAAGATGGTCGCCGAGACCCGCAAGATTTTCGGCGACGCCAGGATCCAGATTTCCCCGACCTGCATCCGCGTCCCGATCCCGCGGGCGCACAGCGAGAGCATCAACATCGAGTTCGAGCGCCCGATGAGTCCCGCCCAGGTCCGCGCGGTCCTTGCCAAAGCGCCGGGGGTCCGGCTCGTCGACGACGCGGAACAGAATCACTTCCCGATGCCCCTCGAAGCGTCGGGGCAGGACGACGTGCTCGTCGGCCGCATCCGTCAAGACATCAGTCGCGACGACGGGCGCGGGATCGATTTGTTCGTCAGCGGGGACCAGGTCCGCAAAGGCGCTGCGACCAATGCCGTGCAGATTGCGGAGAAATTGATCTGAGAAATACCACGAATTGGAGACCGAGCCCACGGATTGCAGTCCGTAGATTTGGCATTCATCCAAACCATTCCCAAAGCAGAAAGACGAAGAAATTTAGCCACGAATGGCACGAATGAACACGAATGAAACAAGACATGCTTAAGGTTGCTTTTTATTCGTGGCCATTCGTGACATTCGTGGCCAGCTCTTTTTCTGCTTCTTCATCCACGCTCCCCCGTGCATCAACCGCGGCAACAGTGCCTCCACGCCATTGAAAGGGTCAACTTGTCTTCGCACCCGAGTTTGAAAGACCTTCTGTCAGTTGCCACCGACGCCGCGTATCTCGCGGGGCGTCGGACGCTTGCGTATTTCAATACGGGGATCGAGGTCGAGGACAAGTCGGACGACACGCCGGTGACGCGGGCCGATCGGGAAGCGGAACTGGTGATCCGGGAGCGCGTCTCGCGATTCTTTCCGAATCACTCAGTCCTGGGCGAAGAGCACGGCGAGGCGAAGGGCGACCCGGATTACAAGTGGGTCATCGACCCGATCGACGGCACGAAATCCTTCATCCACGGCGTGCCGCTGTACGGGGTGCTGATCGGGGTCGAAGTGAAAGGCCGGCCGAGTGTCGGGGTGATTTACGCGCCGGGGACGGACGAAATGGTCGCGGCGGCGGACGGGCTGGGGTGTACGTGGAACGGGCGGGCGTCGCGCGTGTCCGGCGTCTCGAGGGTCGAAGACGCGACGATCCTCGCCGGCAGCATCACCCGCGCGATTGCCCGGTCGGACGCGTACATGAACATCGCCAGCCGCTCGAAGCTCAACCGCGGCTGGGGCGATGCCTACGGCTACCTGCTCGTCGCCACGGGACGCGCGGAAGTCATGCTCGACCCGGTGCTCAACCCGTGGGACTGCGCCCCGCTCCCCCCGATCCTGCGCGAAGCCGGCGGGCGGTTCACCACCTGGGCCGGCGAAGAAACCATCTGGGGTTGCGACGGCTGCGCCACCAACGGCGCGCTGAACCGCGAGATCCTCTCCATCCTCCGCGCCGAAAAACGCCACGCGAAGGCGGACATGAAGATCGACTGAACGCACCTCGCGGTCGCGAAGCGGTCGCACATAACGTTGCGAGGAGGCGTCGCCGTTGCCGTCGCCTGTTATCATCATCACAAACAAGGTGGAGAACCTCACCGACAACAACATCCCCGTCGGCGAGCAGCGTAAAACGAGCTCGCCGATGCCTGCTACTCAGCGTTACAAGCTCGTCATCGCCTACCGCGGGTCGCGCTATCACGGGTGGCAATTTCAATGGGCGAACCAGTTTTACGGCGGGCCGAAGCCGCGGGAAGGCTGGGGCATTCCGACAGTCCAGGAACTCGTGCAGCGCGCGCTGGGCCGGATTGTCGGACATCCGGTGAAGCTGTCCGGCTCCTCCCGCACCGACGCCGGCGTCCACGCCAAAGGGCAGGTCGCCCATTTCGACACGACGAGCGGCCACATCCCCGCCGAAGGCCTGCGGCGGGCGGCAAACGCGAAGTTGCCGGAAGACATTCTGATCCGCACGCTCGAACCCGTCCCCGACGCGTTCGACGCCACGCGATGCGCCGTCAGCAAGCGGTACCAGTACCTCATCTGGAACCACGACCATCGGCCCGTTTTTCTTAGCGAACAGGCGTGGCACCGGTGGCATCCCCTCGACGTTCCGAAGATGCGCCAGGCCGCCGCCCACTTCGTCGGGCGTCACGACTTCACCAGCTTCGCCCGGCCGAAGCAGAAGCGCGACGGCCCGGTGCGGACGGTCCTCGCGTGCGACGTCCATTGGCGCGAGCCGAAGCTGGTAATCGGCGTCGAAGGCACCGGGTTTTTGTGGAACATGGTTCGGATCATGGTGGGCACGCTGGTTGAGGTGGGGATGGGCCGGATTGAGCCGGATGCGATCGTCGAGATGCTCGCCGCGAAGGACCGCCGCGCCGGCGGGCCGACCGCGCCGCCGCACGGGTTGTATTTGCAGTGGATCCGGATGAAGCCCGTGCCGGTTGAACCCCCACAGCACGTCACCGTGCCCGCGACTGATCCACACTTCTAGAGTTTAGATCAAGTTTGCCGGCCGTAATGAGGGTAGCCCGCCGACCGTCGGTTGCGGTTTCGCAGACCGAAAGGCGCTTAGGTCTGCGAAACCGCAAGGGCGATCGAGGTGCGCTACGTCCGGGGGAAGCGTGCCCTCATAACAACTTATGTCGTTTTGCGAACATGCGGGTTCTCACCCGGCTTTTCCGCCTGCCGAAGGGGGGAGGCGGATTCCGGATTTGCCGGGCGGAGGGTTTTATAGGAAGTCAGGGTATCAGGGCCGCGGGCGGTTGTTCGCAGCGGCGTCGAAATGATCCGCGTGCAGGAGAGTGTATGACGTTGTGTGCCACTGCGACGGAACCGGAAATTGTCATGCGGCTGACGGTCTCCAAAGCGGGGGCGGTGCGGCATCTGAAGCAGCGCATCGAGCACGGCGTGGCGATCCGCCGGCGCCGGGTGCGGTATGTCGAAGACCTCGAATCCGCTCGGGCCGACAAAGCCGCCTGGATCCAATCTTACTCTGACTTGCTCCGCCAACTCTTCCACGGCGAGGTCGGCGCGAAACTGGCCGAGCGGTGCAACGACTGGACGGGGCGTGTTTACCCCGAATACGCGGAAACGGCGCTGTTCGTCGAGCAGTTTTACGACGAGATGGATTACCGCGTCAGCCGGCTGCGCGCCGTGGCGCACCAGATTGCGGGGATGCCGGAAACGATCCCCGTGCCGACGTCGACGAAAGGCGAGGGGGACGGAAGGTCGGGGTTGATCGAAACAGGCAGCGGCTTGTCCGAGGTCGCGGCGCGTGCCGCCTCATCGGAAGCCGCGAAACGGGAGGATGCGATGCCGGTGGCGACAGTTGAAGAAGTGGCGGCAAACGCTCCGGCGGCGCCGTCGAGCGGCTTGTTCGTGACGCGCGGCGACCCTTCGCCGGCCCAGGATTCGATCCGGAAGTTCCTCCGCGATCTCGGCATCGCGCTGCTCGACGTGCCGCTCACGCGGCAGCACGGCAAGACCGAGGTCGCCGCCCTCGAGCACGACCCCGCCGCCGCCTTCGCGATCCTGCTGCTCGGCGCCGAAGAAGCCGCCACCCTCCGCACGCCCGGCGGCTGTTCGGCAGCGGTGGCGTTCCAACTCGGCTACCTCGTCGGCCGCCTCGGCGTGGCCCGCGTCTGCGTGCTGAGCGACGGCGGGACCGACGTGTTCCACGACGAGCACGGCGTCCTGTGCCTCCCCCTCGACCCGGCACAAGGCTGGCACCTCCAACTCGCCCGCCATCTCAAGCGGGCGGGGATGGAAGTGGATTTGAATAAGTTGTGTTGAGTAGTCAGTAGTCAGTAGTCAGTAGTCAGTGGTCAGTGGTCAGTGGTCAGTGGTCGAGCCGTGACGGCAAACTACGGACCACGCACTACTGGCTACGGACTCTTTTTCAATGCCCCGCGTTCTCGTCGATCTTTTCATGCGAGATCCGGTAGATCCGGGCCTTGGCGTCGCAGGTGAACAGGACTGATCCGTCCGGCGCTTCGACGACGTCGCAGGGGCGGGCGAGGACTTCGTTGCCGTCTTGGCCGAGGGTGCTGACGAGCAGGTGTGAGCCGTAAGGCTTGCCGGTCCAGACGTCGAACAGGACGCGGTCGACGCGGTAGCCGACTTTCTTGGACGAGTTCCATGACCCGTGGGCCGCCGTGACGGCGTCGCCCTTGTGGCCGGGGAACGCGTCTTTCGTGAGGAAGGTCCAGCCGTTGACGGCCCAGTGGGCGCCGTACGTCCATTCGGGCACAGTCGTCTTGGCGGCTAATTCGACAATGTCCTTGCGCGTGGCGAACTCGGGGCGCGGGATGCGCGTGCCGGTCAGGTAGGGGTGGCCGTAGAACCCGCCTTCGACGTAGCGGTTGAATTCTTCGGGCGGGTTGAGGTCGGTGATGGGGGTCTGGTCCTTCGTTTCCCCGTAGGACGTGCCGAACTCGTCGGAGTTATGGTCCCAGCCCCAGATTTCTTGGGTACCGGGTCGGAGCTGAAGTTCTTCGGTGTTGCGGACGCCGCCGGCGAAGAGGGCCTTGCTTCCGCCGTTGAGGTCGAAGCGCCAGATCTTCTGGCGTTCGGACTGCGGGTCGTCGGTGGCGTTGGCAGAGTCGCCGACTGACGTGTAGAAGCCGTCGTCGGTGACGAGCAGCGACCGCCACCAGTGGCCGGTCTTGCCGGGGAGCTGGCCTTCGGGGATGACGACGACGTGTTCGTCGGCGGCGCCGTCGTTGTCTTTGTCCCGCGCCTTGTGGACCCCCTGGGTCGTGGCGAACCACATCCACCCGTCCTTGAACTGCATCGCCTGCACGAACGGCTGGTCGGTGACGAACGGTGCGACGAACTCGTACGAGCCGTTGGAGTCGGTGTCCTTGAGCGCGAGGATGATTCCCGCCTTGGGCTGGCTGACGTACAGGGTCCCCGATTCGTCGAACGCCATGAACCGGGCTTCCTTGAGGTCGTCCGCCACCAGCGTCACGCGATACCCGGGCCGAACCGTGAACGCCGGCACCCCGTCGCCGACCACACCTTGCGCCTTGGGCGGCTCCTGGGCCGGCGCAAGTGCGGACACGAGAAGGACGGCGGACGTCAAAGCACATGGCAAAAGTCTGAGCATGTTGGGAATGTATGAAAACCCCGCCGATCAAGGGAGGGCAGATTTTCCGCCGTCCCGACGTTACCCTCCAGGCGGAATGCGAATTGTTCATGTCATCACGCGCCTCATTATCGGTGGAGCGCAAGAAAATACGCTGCTTTCCTGCGAGGGCCAGCACGACCGCGGCCATGACGTAACGCTCATCACCGGCCCCGCGATCGGGCCGGAGGGTTCGTTGATGAAGCGGGCCCGCGCCTATGGGTATCGCGTTGAGACGGTCGACGAAATGCGCCGCTCGATCCTGCCGGTGAAGGATTTCCGTACGTATCACCGCCTCGTGCAGCGGTTCCGAGACCTGAAGCCCGACGTCGTCCACACCCACAGCAGCAAGGCCGGCATCATCGGCCGGTGGGCGGCGGACAAGGCGAAGACGCCGGCCATCATTCACACGATCCACGGGCTGGCGTTTACTGCATCCACTTCGCGCGTCGTCAACTCCGTGTATCGGCAGCTCGAGCGCTCGACCGCGCCGCTGACGACGAAGATCGTGTGCGTGGCCGACGCGATGCGCGAGCAGTCTCTCCTGGCGGGGGTGGGTACGGCGGACCAGTACGTGACGGTGTACAGCGGGATGGAAACCAGCTTGTTCGTGAACCCGCCGGTCCCGCGGGCTGAAACCCGCAAGCGGCTGGGGCTGGAAGACCACCACGTCGCCGTCGGCACGATCGCGCGCCTGTTTCACCTCAAAGGCCACGAAGACCTCATCGAAGCCGCCCCGAAGTTGTGCGCCGAGTTTCCCAACCTTCGTTTCCTCTGGGTCGGCGACGGACTGCTCCGGCCGGCGTTTGAAAAGCGGATCGCGGAGTTGGGGCTAAGCGGCCGGTTCATCCTCACCGGATTGGTTTCGCCGGAAAAGGTGCCGGAGCTGACGGCGGCGATGGACATCCTCGTCCACCCCTCGCGGCGGGAAGGTCTCGCCAGGGCCCTGCCGCAGGGCGCCTTGGCCGGTTGCCCGGTCGTCGCCTATGACATCGACGGCAACCGCGAAGCCC
>JBKJRK010000529.1:0-7550 GCA_046593135.1 Tepidisphaeraceae bacterium
GCTAGACCGGCAGCCGCAGCTTCGTTGACAACCAGGGCCCACGGCTCAAAGTCGCTCGGCAACGCTAATACGTCACAATTCCGATAAAGTGCGCTGACCGTTTCCTGATCGTCCAAAAAGCCCGTCCAAGTGACCCGTGTCGCCAAATCGGGAGGCAATACCTTCTCGAGCGACGACCGCATCGGCCCATCGCCGACGACGACCATATCCCATTCTGGCCGCTGTTCCGCAATCCGGCAAAACGCATCGAACAGCATTTCCGGTCGTTTCACCGGGACCAACCTGCCACTAAAGATAAGGCGACGCCGGCTTGGCCTTAAGCCAAATAGGGCCGCGACAGAATTGATCTTATCCTGATTCAAATTCTGTATTTGCAGATAATCAGGTTCATACGGCGAGTAAAAAATCTTGTGCAGTGGCACCCCATATCGTTCAAAATAAGCGCGTCCAAAGCTTCCACACGGCAAGACCGCACTCACCTGCCGCAAAATCCGGCCAAGTAGAACGCGTTTGACAATTCTTCTCCAGCCAGTTGCATGGTCTCCGTGAATGTTGCTATCGCCGAAGAGCAGGCAGGGAATACGATTACGACGACACCAGCGAAGAATTCGTAGCCGGCCCGGGTCGTTGTAGCCGTTCAGCAAAACGGCTCCCAGAGGCTGCGTCTTCAGCCACCGGATGATCCGCCCCCCTTTGAACCATTCGTGGCCCACGCGGGAAATGGCATCCTGTTTGGCCGAATTTTCACCCCGGCCAAAGGAAATCAGGCCTATCCCCCCTGTGTCGGCCAGTGCCCACGGCGCGTTGCTCACCTCGTGGGTTAACACGGTTGCCAAGCGGACCTCCGGGATTTCCTCCGCTATCCGTCGATGGACGTGTAGGCGGTAAGGCGGCATCGCGTTGGCGACGACGGCGAGAACCGGGCGTCCATCGGCGTGAGTTGGGTGGAAAGATTTGCTCATCAATCCCATACTCTGCAAGTCATCGTCTAAGACGATGAAGTCCCAAAATGAAGTTTCCTCGCCCGTTGGAATGACTGGGGAGCAGAATCACCTGCCCATGCGAATCCTGCACGTCATATCCGATCTCGATCCCAACCTCGGCGGTCCGCCGATGATCGCATATCGCCTTGCAGTCGCCCAGGCATTACTGGGGCACCATGTCGTGCTCGCGTCCTACGCTTCTCGCGATGCCGGCGAGCGAACTCGCATTGCCTTCGCGCGGGTGCCGGTGAGCCCGAATTTCCACTTACATGAATTTCCGCGCGGCGGCTGGGTCGAAAGCCTCATCGCCGTCAACGCCCGTAAAGCGCTGCGTGACTTGGTCGCGGACGCCGACGTCGTTCATTTGCACTCCGTTTGGGAACCCGTTCTCGTCGCCGCCGCCGCCGAGGCACGAAAACAAAACAAGCCTTACTTCGTCCTCCTTAACGGTATGCTCGACCCTTGGAGCTTGTCCCAGAGTGCGACCAAAAAACGGATCGCCCTCGCGCTGGTTCATCTCCGCATGTTGAACGGCGCTGCCGGACTTCATCTCGGCAACCGCGAAGAACAGACGTTAATCACTCCCCTTAACTTAACCCCCCCCGGCATCATCATTCCGAATGGCGTTTTCTTCGAAGAAATAAACCCGTTGCCGGAGCCGGGTACTTTCCGGAAACAACATCCGACTCTTGGTGTAAAGCCGTTCGCACTGTTCCTAAGTCGACTACACTACAAAAAAGGGCTTGACTACCTCGTCGACGCCTTTGCGCTCGTAGCCGAGAAACTAGCCGACGTGCAGTTGGTGGTCGCGGGCCCCGACGGCGGTGCCGAACAAGATTTTCGCGCGCGGGTCACGGAACTCCGGCTCGATTCGCGCGTCCATGTCATCGGACCGGTATACGGCGACATGAAATACGCCGCCATGGTCGATGCGGCCTGCTTTTGTCTGACGAGCCGCCAGGAGGGCTTCAGTGTCGCCGTGTTGGAGGCGCTCGCCTGTGGAACGCCCGCGGTCATCTCGTCCGCATGCCACTTTGACGAAGTCGAACAAGCCCACGCCGGTCGCGTCGTCCCCCTCAACGCGACTGAGATCGCAGCCGCGATTACGCAAATCGTTTCACAACCGCTTGCCCGCCAGGAAATGTCCCGAAACGCCCAGATCCTGATCCGCCGTCGCTACACCTGGCAACACATCGGCGACCTCGCAATCGCGGCGTACACTGTGGCGCTTAACGACTGTAAGAGATAAAGCCCATGCCCGACGACGCCGCCGCTCATCCCGCCCGCCCGCGCCCCAGCCGCCGTCTGCTTCGGAAGCTCTTGCTCATCGCGCTATGCTTGGCACTCGTCAGCGTCTTAGGCGTGGAGGGGATTGGTCGATTCTATCTTGGACTGTGTGACCCGCCATTATTGCTTGCCGATCCCGACATGGAATACATCCTCAAGCCTACCCAGAACTGTCGCCAGTTCGGCCACCGGATCTTCGTCAATGAGTATTCCATGCGCGCCGATAGTTTCCCAAAAACACGGAAACAAGACGGTGAATTTCGCGTCATGGTTCTTGGCGACAGTGTCGTCTACGGCGGGTCGCAAGTCGACCAGGCCGACCTCGCGACCTCTCGCCTCCAGGAAACCCTTTCACGGAGGCGCGGCGGCGCCGTTGTAGTCGGCAACATTTCCGCCGGCAGTTGGGGGCCACAGAACCTGCTGGCGTACGCGCGGCGGTTCGGCTGGTTCGACGCGGACGTGGTCGTCATCGTCGTGTCGCAGCAGGACTACGACGATGCGATGACCTTCGCACCGATCGTCGGCATCGACCCCAGCTTTCCCGCGCGTAAGCCGATGCTGGCTTCGTGGGAAATCGCGACGCGTTATCTGCCTCGTTACCTGGCAATCCGCGCGTCCAATGCCGCCACAATCCCAATGCCCGACGCGCCGCATGATCCCCAAGCTGTTGAGGCGTCAATGAATGCCCTGGGTGAACTCGTCCGTAGCGCAAAAAAAATAGGCGCGCGGGTCATTGTCGCCCAACACTGGCAAGTGCCCGAGTTGTCCGGCGGTCCTCTCCCGGAACAAGAACTCATCGCCAGTACCGCCCGAGACGCCGGTGCCGAAATCGTTCAACTCGGTCCGGCGATGCAGCGCGCCGTGAACCAAGGCGAACGCCCCTACCGCGACTACATCCATCCCACTGCGGCGGGTCAGCGTGTGATCGCCGAAGTTTTCCTCGACGCGGTCGCCCCTTTGAAGGATGGTCAAACTTCCGGACCGCAGACGCGGCGGGCGAAATGACCGGCCGCCCTGCGTCACACCCTCATGGGAACAGCCTTGAAGTTCAGTCAACCAGCGTACGGGCCTTAAGGACCTTCGCAGGGTTGCCGACCACGATCACGTCAGCGGGGACGTCGTGGAACACGCTGGCTCGGGCGCCGATGATGCTGCGGTCGCCGACCGTCACGCCGGGCCCGACGAACGCGTCCGCGGCCACCCATACTTCGCGGCCGATCGTGACCGCCTTACAGACCAAGGGGAACGACCTTCGTGTTGAGTCGTGCGTACCGGCGCACAGATGGGCGTACTGGCTAATCACGCTAAGCGGTCCGATAGTAATCCGGCCGAGGGCGTAAAGAATCGCGTGGTCGCCGATGATCACCCGCTCGCCGAGGTCGAGGTTCCACGGCATCTCAATCCGAACCGTCGGCCGGATGCGAACGCCTGGTCCCAGCCGCGCGCCGAATGTCCGCAGGACTAACGCCCTCCAGGCGTACCAGTTGTGGAAAGACGCTCCAAATAGCGCCCGACCCCCGAGCATCCACAGCACCCGGCGAACTTTCATCCCGGTGGACCAAGGGCTTTGCTCTCGCCCGACGAATGGGGTCGTCTCGCTTCCGGCAGGAATGATTGGGGGGCTGTCTGGCATTCTGACGAGCATTATGACGCTTCTGCTATATTATCGACGTCTGATGCCCCGAAAAATACAATCTCGTTCTTTACCCGCTTGACCCCTCTTCCGGTTCAACCCGTCGGCTCTGCCCCAGTTCCATGCCCCCGAGGCGCCGGGCGCCGGCACGTCTTGAGAGCCTCACTGTGCATGGCCTTTCTTGCGGCGGGCGTCGTATTCACCGCTATTCTTTCTGGCGCGCAAAACTTGCGAGCATCCTCGGACCAACGGGATTATCACTGGGTGGTTATCGAGCAGTTTTCCCGCCAATTCCCCCGGCCTGATTTATCGGACTACCGCTCTGCAACATCCCCAGGCTATCACTTGGCAATCGCCGCCATACATCGGTGGGTCACACAAGACGAACGAACGCTCCGGTTGCTTAGCGGATGCTTTACCGTCGCACTGCTCGCCCTGCTGGCTGGATGGACCGGCATGCGCATGTGCTGGACGACGGCGGCGGCAGTCTGCCTGCCGGTCCTCACGTCGTTATACGTATTCGGCTCGGCCGTCTGGCTTTTGCCGGACAATCTGGCATGGCTCACCGTCCTCGCCGCACTCTTGCTGGCGTATCGCGAACAGGTCGACGCGCGGACGTACGCCGGCGCCGCTGTCGTGCTGACGGCGGCAGTGCTGGTCCGGCAGATCAACTTCTGGCCCTTAGGCGTACTGACAATCGCAGTCGCCCTTTCGTCGGAAAACGCCGAGCCTGACGGGCAGTTTACCCCTCCGGTTTCATGTGGCTGGGCACGGCGCGCGGGGTTGATGCTTCTCGCCGGGGTGCCGGCGATGCTCGTTTTGGCTACATTCTACCGACTCTGGCACGGCCTGACGCCGCCGGCATTTCAACACGTCGAAGGACCGTTGCCGCCGGGCCATAGCGGGTGGCAGCACGAGGGGCCAAACCCCGCGGTGCCTGCAATGGTGTTGGCCCTGCTCGGCGCGACGGGCGTATTTTTTAGCGGATTTCTCTGGCCGACAGTTCGCACGAATTGGTCGGGGAAGCCGAAGCGGCTGGTGATAGTCCTTTTAGGGGTCGCGGTCGGCGGCGCGGCGAGCCTGGTCGTTCCGACGAACTTCAACCATGACGCCGGCCGGTACTCAGGCTTGTGGAACCTCTCGGCGCGATTTCCGGTCATCGGACCCGACCACGACCGCTCCTTATTCATCGCCGCTCTGGCGGCGGCGGGCGGCGCAGTCGTGACGGTTTGGTTCCTCGCCCTCGGCCGGCGCGACCGGTGGATCTGGCTTGCCACGTGGGTGTGCTTCATCCTCGCGCAATCTGCCAATGCGATGGCGTGGCAGAAATATTACGAGCCGTTTTGCCTGATAATGCTCGCCCTGGCCGCCAGCCGGGTCGCGGCACTTGGCAAAGCCCCTCGCTGGGCGATCGCCGGTCCGGTCGCGCTGGCGGCGGTGCTGGCGGGCGTTACGCTATGGAGCCTGAAGCCGACACCCTGAATCAACCAGAGGGATCGCCGTGGACCTGCGGGACAAAATCCAAAGCAACTCCGCCGTCGTCGGCGTCATCGGGCTCGGGTACGTCGGCCTGCCGCTCGCCCGCGCGTTCTGGTCGGCGGGATTCCGCGTGCTGGGGTTCGAGGTCGATCCGAAGAAAGTCGCGCAACTTAACTCGGGCGGCAATTACCTCCGCCACCTCGGCGACGATTTCGTCGCAGAAATGGCCAAAACCGGCCGCTTCGAGGCGACGGCCGACACGGCCCGCATGGCCGAGGCCGACGCGCTGCTTCTGTGCGTCCCGACGCCGCTCGGCAAGCATCTTGAGCCCGATCTGAGCTACGTCGAAAACACCACCGACGCCGTCGCCGCGGTATTGCACAAAGGGCAGCTCGTCGTGTTGGAATCGACAACGTACCCGCGGACGACCCGAGAGATCATGCTCCCGCGCCTCGAAGCGACGGGCCTGAAATGCGGCGTCGATTTCTTTCTCGCCTACTCCCCCGAGCGGGAAGACCCCGGCCGCAAGGACCACACGACGCAAACCATCCCCAAGCTCGTCGGCGGCATCGACGCCCCCTCGGGCGAGCTGGCGGTGGCGCTGTACCGCAAGGCGATTCGCGAGGTCATCCCCGTGAGTTCTGCTGAAGTGGCCGAAGCCGCGAAAATCCTGGAGAACGTGTACCGCGCGGTGAACATCGCGCTGGTAAACGAGATGAAGATGATCCTCGGGGCGATGGGGATCGACGTCTGGGAAGTCATCGAGGCGGCCAAGACCAAGCCGTTCGGGTTCCAGGCGTTTTATCCCGGGCCGGGACTCGGGGGGCACTGCATCCCGATCGACCCCTATTACCTCACCTGGAAAGCACGTGAAGTCGGCATGCCGACCCGGTTCATCGAACTGGCCGGCGAAGTGAACCACCTCATGCCCGAACACGTTGTCCGCAAGACCGCCCTCGCACTCAACGACCACGGTAAAGCGGTCAAAGGCAGCCGGGTGCTCGTGCTCGGCCTGGCGTATAAGCCCGACGTCGACGACGTCCGCGAAAGCCCGAGCTTTGAGTTGATCACTCGCTTGCGCGACCGCGGCGCCAGTGTGGATTACAACGACCCACACGTGCCGCAAACACATCCGATGCGGCACTACCCCGAATTGCCGCTCATGAAGAGCGTAGACTTATCCCCACAGGTCCTGGCGTCCTACGACTGCGTGCTCGTCGCCACCGACCACAAGGCGTACGACTGGCAACTGATCGCCGACCACGCGAAGCTGATCGTCGACACACGGAACGCCTTAGCAAAAACCGCGGGCAAACGGGATCATATCGTGAAGGCCTAGGCGTCGTCCCGTCAAGCGGGGTGCGCGATAAAGGAAAGCCCCGGATCGATGGCGCACCCAGGAGCGAATCAATCCGGGGCTTCACTTGCTTCCCGCCAATACAATTAGCGATTCCGCGCCCGGCGACGGATCGCGCCGAAGCCGGCCAGACCGGCGAGCATCAGGCCGCCAATCGAGGGTTCCGGCACCGGGGGGCCGACGATCAAGAGATCCTGCCCGGTCGGGCTGACCAGCTTGCTCACGTGGCCGAATTGGCTAAATATCGAATATTCCTCGGAGGTCAGACCCCACGGAAAAGGTTGGACGCCATTTGCAATGATCCAAGCTGGATTCAAGTAAGAATCGTTGTCAGAGGAAATCTGAAAGCTCCCGCTGGCGAAATCATACTCGGGAGTGGTTTCGCATAAGATTTCCCAAACGATGGCCTGAATCAGTCCGGCCGCGTTGGCCAGTTCCTGTGGGGTGTCGACTTCGGGATCAGCCTCCATCAGAAGGTGGAAATAGGGGACGATCTGATCCAATTGCGCCGATTTCGCCGCGCCCCAGGCGTCAACGCCGTCGACCAACGTGTAGTCGGTGTAAGTGACGTTGAAGTCCAGCGGCGTACCCACCTCGGCGCAGTATGCCTGGAAAGACTGACCGTCTTCCGTGCCGCCGTATTGCCCGGCGGAATGAGCGTCGTCATGGAAGACGAAAACGCCCGTCGAGTCGACCACGACCTGCGTCACGGACGGGTCAGACGTCCGACCCGTGATGTTGATGTTTACTGCGAACGCTTGCGACGCAGCCAGAGCCACGCCAGCCACAGCAATTGATGAGAGAATCTGAT
>JBKJRK010000571.1:0-7986 GCA_046593135.1 Tepidisphaeraceae bacterium
CCTCGTGTTCGCCCTGATTCACGACTGCAAAACACAAGGGCGAGCACAAGGTTCGCCCCTACAGGTGTGCGACGGGCGATCGCATCAAGGCACACGCTGGCATCCGGCGATTTTCACCCACGGTTACGATACGATCCGATGCGAGGGCCCCTTATGCGCGCATATTCAATTGGGTTCCAACTACTGCTCTGCATGATTTGCGTTCCGGCATATGCCGCCGAGCCGACGCCACAGCCCAATGTTCCCTTCGTCGCCCCGGCTTCGGACGAAGGGGAAATGGCGATCGCCCAGTTCCGGGTTCCGACGGGCTTTAAAGTCGAACTTTTTGCGGCCGAGCCGCGGGTGTCGAATCCCGTTGCGTTTTACATCGACGAGCACAACCGCTTTTTCCTCGTCGAGACGTACCGGCGGAAAATCGCCGTTGTGGACATCCGCCAGCAGATGGACTGGCTCGACGAAGACACCGCCAGCCGGACGGTCGGCGCCCGCATCGCCATGGTGAAGAAGCACCGTGATGCCGCCGGCGTCGCGGCGATGATGAAGGATTCCGAACGGGTCAAGCTCATCGAAGACCGCGACGGCGACGGCAAGGCCGACTTCGATACCGTCTTTGCCACTGGCTTCAACAGGCTCGAAGACGGCATCGCCGCGGGCGTGCTGGCGCGCGGGGGAGACGTGTATTTCGGCGACATCCCCAGCCTCTGGCGGCTCCGCGACACCAACAACGACGGCGTCGCCGACGTGCGCGACGAGCTCCACTACGGCTACGGCGTGCGCTACAACTTCAACGGCCACGACCTCCACGGCCTCCGCTTCGGCCCCGACGGCAAGCTCTACTTCTCCGTGGGCGACCGCGGCCTGCACGTCGAGAAAACTCCCGACGGCCGGGTCGTCTCCAACCCCGACAGCGGCGCCGTCCTCCGCTGCAACGCCGACGGCACCGAGCTCGAACTCTTCCACACCGGCCTGCGCAACCCGCAGGACCTCGCGTTCGACGAATTCGGCAACCTCTTCACCGGCGACAACAACTCCGACGCCGGCGACAAGGCCCGCTGGGTCTACGTCGTCGAAGGCGGCGACAGCGGGTGGCGCATCGGCTACCAGAACCAGGAATTCCCCGAAACCCGCGGCCCCTGGAACCACGAAGGCCTCTGGAAAACCAGCCCGCCGTTCCCGGCGGCGTATATCCTCCCCCCGATCATCGAACTCGACGCCAGCGGCCCCTCCGGCCTCACCTACGACCCCGGCACCGGCCTGCCGCCGGAGTTTGCCGGCCGATTCTTCCTCGCCGATTTCCGCGGCGGGCCGGCGCTCAGCTCCGTCCAAGCGATCAAGCTTGCGTCCAAGGGGGCGAGCTTCGAGGTCACCGAGCAGAAGCCGATCATCGGGAACCTCCTCTGCACCGACGTCGAAATCGGCTACGACGGCCTGTACATCAGCGATTGGACCAACGGATGGCTCACCACCGGCAAGGGCCGGCTGTACCGCCTCTACCACGAACAGGCGATCAAAAACCCGCTCGTCGCCGAGACACGCAAGCTGATGGACGAGGGCATGGGCAAGCGGCCGCCGGAAGAACTGGCGAAACTGCTCGCGTATGCCGACCAGCGCGTACGGCAGGCGGCACAGTTTGAATTGGCGGGACGGGGGCGTGATTCGTTGAAGATTTTCGAGAAGATCGCCGGGGACAAAACCGCCGATCGGCTTTCCCGGTTGCACGCAATCTGGGGCATTGGGCAGGTCGCTCGTCAGGATCTTAAGCCCGATGTACTCAAATCGGTCGTCGAACTCATGCACGATCAGGATGATGAAGTCCGTGCCCAGGCTGCCAAGGTATTGAGTGATCAGCGCGGTGATTTTCCGATAGGACGTGAAGCTTGTGTCAGTGGAATGTCGGACGCGTCACCTCGCGTCCGATTTTTCTCCGCGATGGCCGTCGGCAAACACGGACGTGCGCAGGCCGCCACTGCGGTCATCGCCTTCATCCGTGAGAACAACGACGCCGATCCGTACCTGCGTCATGCGGGCGTGACGGCGCTGGCCCGTCTCAAGAACCTTGAGGCGATCCAACTGGCGGCAAAGGATACATCCCGCGCCGTTCGCATGGCGGCATTGCTGGCGCTTCGGCGAATGGAGAGTCCGGATGTCGCACGTTTTCTGACGGATCCAGAGCCGGATCTCGTCCTCGAAGCCGCCCGCGCGATCAACGACGTGCCGATCGAGTTGGCGATGCCGCAGTTGGCGGCGATGATCGGGCGGAAGGGCCTTTCCGACCCCGTCCTCACGCGTGTGCTCAACGCCAATTACCGCGCCGGCACGGCCGAAGGCGCGGCGGCGCTCGCCGCATTCGCGAAGCAGCCGGACGGTAGCGAAGCCTATCGTGCCGAAGCCCTGCGCATGCTCGGCGTGTGGGAAAACGTCCCCGGCCGCGACCGCGTCACCGGCAACTGGCGGCCGCTGCCGAAGCGAGACGCGAAGATCGCCAAGGACGCGGCGGCGCCCGTGCTGCCGGAGATACTGCGGACCGCGCCCAACGCCGTCCGCGTCGTCGCGGCGGGGCTTGTCACAAAAATGGGCATCGCCGACCCGGCGCTGCTCGCGGAACTCGCCGGCGACGCCAAGCTCGGCGCCGACGTCCGCGCGGCGGCGATCGCTGCCCTTGCCGAAGGCGGCGACGCGCGACTCGCACCGGCCGTCGAGGCGGCGCTCAAGGAGAACGACGAACGCATCCGCGCCGCGGGCGTGAGAGCGCTCGGCAAGTTGCCCGGCGGCGTGCGGCGGCTCGCCGGCATCGTATACACCGGCTCGCCACGCGAGAAGCAGGCGGCCCTGGCGACTCTCGCCGCGCTACCCGGCGATGAAGTCGACAAGCTCTTTTCCGATTTGCTCACTCACATGATTTCCGGCGACAGCGCCGACCGCGTCATCCCCGAGATTCGCCTCGACGTTCTCGACGCCGCCGCGGCGCGGAAGTCGACGCCGGTCGCCGAGAAACTGCAGCAGTACGAATCGAAGCGGGACCCGGCCGATCCCATCGCCGCATTTCGCGAAGTGCTGGCCGGCGGCGACGTGAGGGCGGGCGAGCAGATTTTCCGCGACCGCGCCGACGTCTCCTGCCTCCGTTGCCACGCCATCAAGAAAAAAGGCGGAAATGCCGGCCCAGACCTCGCCGGTATCGCCCTGCGGCACGACCGGGCGTACATGCTCGAGTCGATTCTGTTCCCGGGCAAAGTAATCTCTCCGGGGTTCGAGACGGTGATCGTCCGGCTAAAGGACGGCTCAACGTACGCCGGGCAGGTGAGGGAGGAAAACGCGAAGATGTTGCATCTCGTGGAGCCGGGGAAGACCGACGTTCGGCTCGACAAATCGAAGATCAAAGCCCGCCGCGGCGGGATGTCGTCGATGCCCGACAACCTCGCGTCGACGCTCAGCAAGCAAGACCTCCGCAACCTCGTTGAGTTTCTCGCGAGCCTCAATCAAGACCCGCCGAAGTCAAAGAAAAAGAAGGCCGAGGCGGACCTTGCCGACGGCGTTTCCCCGGCTAACTGACCGCCGTGAGGCGTGAGGGAGTCCATGCTACGTGCCCGTTCCGCCTCACGTTGGCCGCTGTTTTTGGCAGTGATCGTCGTTTCGTGTCTGCTGGCCGTTCCCGCAATCGCCGCTGACGCCCACGGCGCGTCGGCGCGGATTTCTCCCGATCTTCACCAGATGGACGGATGGGGCCAGCACGGCCGCACGGCCAAGACCATGCTCATTTTGTTTCAGCTTGCGGCCATGCTTGCCGCGGCGAAGCTGATGGGCTGGCTGGTGGAGCGGATTAAGGTTCCAGGCGTCATCGGCGAGCTTCTGGCCGGCGTCATCATCGGGCCGTACGTGCTCGGGCATCTCATCACAGTCCCGCTCGGCGCCGGTCACGCCGCGCCGCTGTTTCCCGCGCCGGCGGCGGGGGAGTGGCCGGTCAACGACGTCGTGTGGACGCTGGCCCAAATCGCCAGCATCGTGCTGCTGTTTGTCACCGGGCTTCACACGAATCTCAAACAGTTCCTGAAATACGTCGGGCCGGCGACGCTCGTGGCCGTCGCGGGGCTGGTGATTCCGTTTGCGCTGGGGGCGGCCGTCGTTTACATCCCGACGTTCAGCCGCCTTGCGGACCCTACCGGGGGCCACGTACTCGTCTCCGCGCTGTTCGTCGGGGCGATTCTCGCGGCCACGAGCATCGGCATCACCGCGCGCGTGCTCGGCGACATCGGCAAGCTCGACACGCCCGAAGGCGTGACCATCCTCGGGGCCGCGGTACTCGACGACGTGCTGGGCATCATTGCCCTGGCCATCGTCGGCGGCATCGCGACCGCGGGCACCGTTTCCGCCGGCGCGGTGGGGATGATCGCCGGCAAGGCGTTCGGCTTCTGGATCGGCCTGACAGTCGTCGTCTTGCTCCTGTCAAAGCCCATCGAGCGTTTCATTGGCCACATCAATTACGCGGGGGCGACGGTCGGGTTGGGGATGGCGCTCGCCATCGCCTGTTCCGGGGCGGCCGAGAGCGTCGGGCTGGCATTCATCATCGGCGCGTACTCCGTCGGACTCGGGCTGAGCCAGCGCAAGCTGGCCCACAAGCTCATGGAAGCGCTCGAGCCGGTCGGTGATTTTCTCGTGCCCGTCTTCTTCGCGGCGCTTGGAATGCTCGTGAATGTCGGCGCCATGTTCGCAAGTTGGCCGGTCGTCGCGTTCGGCCTGACGGTGACGGCGGTCGCAATCGTGGGGAAACTAATCGGCTGCGGCGCCGCAGCGCTGCCCGGCGGGTTTAACCTGCGCGGGGCCTATCGCATCGGCCTGGGCATGTTGCCCCGCGGAGAAGTGGCCCTGATCGTCGCAGGCATCGGCCTGTCGAGCGGAATGGTCGGCGAAGTCGTATTCGGCGTGTCGATCATGATGACGCTCATCACCACAATTCTCGCCCCGATCCTTCTCGTCCCCGCCTTCGCAAAGGGTGGCAGCGGTCGAAAGAGCAGCGGTGATCTGGCGACAAGAATGTCGCCGTCCGCGGGAACGCTCGCGTTCGAAATTCGACTGCCCCCGCCACTTGCCAAGCACTTCGTCGACGTGCTTCTCGAAACCGCGGCGCGGAGCGGGTGGGACCTGGCGTACGACAATTCGGAGCGTGAAACCTATCTGTTCCGCCAAGGGCCGGCCGCCGCGGAAGTGTCGCTTCGGGGCGACGCGATCCGAGTCGACGCGACCGACTCCCGCCAGGCGGAATGGGTGGACATCGTCGCCCGGGTGCGTGAGCACCTCGTTGTCGCGCTGCGGGACGCCGAATTGAATCCGCCCAAGCGATAAGCCGGCTCTCAACCTTCAGGCGTGTCAATCAAGTGTTGCAGGCGAGCCCCAAGCTCGGGCGTAAACCGCGCGACCCATGACGCGTCGATGAGTCCGACGTCCAGCATGTCCAGAAGATGCACTTGGTCTTTTCGAAGAAATGACGTGAGCTTCATCCGCACGAGGGATTCAAGGGCGATCGCGCGAAACAGCGGATCAGGTTTCTCAAATTCAGTGACCTCGGGCGCCGAGGCGTCGTACTCCGGCCGAATCTTCTCGCCCGCCGGGACGACGTGCAGGGCGTCACGTACTTTGGCGTCCGGGCCGTCAAGAAAAACGTCCATCCCGGCGTCGTGCCGCCGCACGAAACCGGCGGGTTCCAACGCGCGCGCCGCCGCGTCCAGATCCTCGCGGCGGAGCAGGATGTCGACGTCTTGCGTGTTGCGAACCGCCGCCGGGTCGATTGTGGCCACCCACGCGGCGACAGCGTTGCCGCCGACGATCGCATAGGGAATCCCCGCAGCCTCCAACGCCGACGCCGCACGCAACAATCGATTTCATACGCGTTCCACTGCAAGCACCATTCGTTCGAGAATTTCACCGGGGGCGTGCGTTGTCACGATCCTCGATTATACACCAAAGCGATCACGCCTCGTGTTCAAAGTATCAAGTAACTTCCCTCTCCTCAGTACTGCGGATTGGCCCCGAATTGCCCCGCCATTGACACCGTCAGCCGAATCGCTTCACTGCCACCATCATGCCGACCAAGACGTCCGTTCGACTGGTGTGTTTTGACCTCGGAGGCGTTCTCGTGCGCATCGCGCGGGGATGGGACGACGCTTGCGGCCGGGCCGGAGTGTCGTTGGCCTACGTAAACGAAACGGTCTGGGCGAGACATCATGGCCTCATGCTCCGCTACGAGACCGGCGACATCGACGAGGCGGCGTATCTTTGTGAAGCTCACGACGTCGTCGGCGGCGGTGTGACGCCGGAGGCGATCGTGAAGGTGTTCGACGCCTGGCTGCTGGGCATGTACCCGGGGGCGGCAGAACTGATCGACGAGCTGGGATCACGCGGCGTGAAGACCGCCTGTCTCTCGAATACCAACGCGCGGCACTGGGGTTTGCTCGGTAAAAACGCGGAATATCGCCCGCTCGACCGGCTCGATTTTCGACTCCCAAGCCATGAGTTGCGCGTCATGAAGCCTCACGAGCAAGCGTACCGCCGGGCCGAGGCTGCGACAGGTTTCTCCGGCGATCAGGTTCTATTTTTCGACGACAAGCCGGAGAACATCGCTGCGGCGCGGGCGGTAAACTGGAAGGCGGAACTGATCGATCGTGCCGACGACGCGGTGCCGCAGATCCGGAATTATCTCGTGGCGCATGGGGTGTTCTGAGCGCCTTGCATGAAACGAAAGAGGGACAGGTTTGGCAACCTGTCCCTCGGGGCGACTACTCAGCTATCTTGTTTGGAGTTATGACTTACCGAACCGACTGCATGCGCCGGCGGGCTTGAACCAATCCGCCGCAGGCGAGCAGGGCGAGCCCGCTCCAAGCCGCCGGGGGGAGGGGGATCAGCGAGGGGCGTGCGGTGATCTCGACGACGAGGTCGTTGTAGTCCCAGTCGCTGTTGGCGCCGGTGCCGAGGTCTTCGAAGAACAGGACATACTTCGTCAGGCCGGCGGGGTCGGTCAGGCGGTAGGAAACCATTTGGTCGGTGCCGCCGAGGTTGTCTACGTCGAGGCTGGTGAACAGATCGCCTCCGCCGCCGCGGGCGAAGCGGTAGTTCGTGCCGCACAGGTCAAGGCCGTTGACCGAGCCGCTGACGTTGAGTTCCGAGCCGGTGACGGCGAAGAGCTCGTGGAACGACCCGCCGGTGTCGCCGTCGACGACGCCGAGGCTTTGTTCGTAGCCGGCGAAGCGGGCGAGGGCGCGGGCGGAGATGACGCCGTCGCTCCAGCATTGGTCGGAGTTATTGCCGGTATAGCTCGAGGACAGAAGGCTCATCACGCCAGCGCCGCCGGAAAAGTCTTCGAGACGCGTGGCGATGACGGCGCCGTTGGTGAAGTTCAACCCGTCGGCGGCGAACGACCCGCCGTAGGCGTGGCTCAGGATCGCGGCGTGGCCGAGTTCCCCGCCTTGGGCGGCGTTGACGGCGCTGAAGCCCGCGTGAGCATCGGACACCGCCAGCGCGGTGAGGCCGACGAACGCCAGGCTTTTGATCGCGTAACCGAAGGTCTTGGTTGGCATCTTCACGTCTCCTGTTTGGCGGTACAACTTCGTCGATCGGTGGGCCGTTTTGGGGTGATTGATCCCGGCGGCCCAATCCGATCTCCGTTGATGAAACCTATCACTCCCCAAGGAGCGCAGCGGGCAATTCCGAGCACGGATTTCCCTTGACAGACCGGGGCGTGGGGGTCTGCGGGAGATGTAACGCCGGTGAGGCAAGACTTGCAGAAGCAGTGCGCAGACCGGTTGCCTGAGCCGCCCGGCATCCATCGATAATTGCTGATTAAAAGCGGACTATTCTGATGCGAAGCGGATTGCTTCGCGCAAGTCGAGCGTGCCCTCGTACAGGCTGCGTCCAATAATGGCGCCCCAGATGGGAATGGATCGCAGATTTTGCACGTGCCGAATATTCCCAACCCCGCCGCTGGCGATCACCGGCACG
>JBKJRK010000650.1:0-5120 GCA_046593135.1 Tepidisphaeraceae bacterium
GACGGCCATACCCCGCTCTTCGGCCATGATGCGCGTGAGGTCGATGGGGAAGCCGTAGGTGTCGTGGAGCTTGAAGGCGTCTTGACCTGAGATCCGGTTCTCCGCTGCGCCGCAAGACCGGCTTGCAGCTTCTTCAAACAATGCGATGCCACGATCAAGTGTTCGGCCGAAACTAACTTCTTCTTCTTTGATAATTTCGACGACTTTTCCGGGGTTCTTCTTCAACTCCGGGAACGCATCGCCCATCGCCTCGACGACGACCGGCACCAACGTGTGCAGGAACGGCTCTTTCAATTCCAACTGCTGCCGGCCAAATCGCACGGCTCGTCGCAGGATGCGGCGTAGCACGTAACCTCGCCCTTCATTGCTTGGCACCGCGCCGTCCGTCAGCGCAAATGTCAAACATCGAATGTGATCCGCGATCACGCGAAACGCGATGTCGTGGCGGAGTTGCGCATCCGCCGCCTCGGCGACCGGATCGGCGGCGTTCGTCGCGGGATACTTCCCGGAGTACGTGATGCCACTAAGCTTCTTTAGTGTGTCCCAGAACGGGTTGAACAAATCGATGGCGTAGTTGTCATCGACGCCTTGGAGAACCTGAATGATGCGCTCCAGGCCCATGCCGGTGTCGACGTGCTTGGCCGGCAATGGCGTCAGGGATCGATCCGGGTTGCGGTTGTACTGGATGAAGACGTTGTTCCAGATTTCCATCACGCGCGGGTCTTCGCCGGAGAGAACGGACGGGCCGCCGGACTTGTCGGGGGTTCTGTCGACGAAGATTTCCGTGCAGGGGCCGCAGGGGCCGGTCTCGCCCATTTCCCAGAAGTTGTCTTTGCCGCCGAAATGCAGGCGGTCTTCGGGGATGCCTGCGATGTCGCGCCAGAGGTTGGCGGCTTCGTCGTCGCGGGGGACGCCACTTGCGGGGTCGCCGGCGTGGACGGAGACGTGGAGCCGGGTCGGGTCGATGCCCCAGACTTTTGTCAGCAGTTCCCACGACCAGGCGATGGCCTCGCGCTTGAAATAGTCGCCGAAGGACCAGTTGCCGAGCATCTCGAAGAAAGTGTGGTGCCGGCGCGAGCGGCCGACGTCGTCGAGGTCGTTGTGCTTGCCGCCGGCGCGGATGCACTTTTGCGTGTTGACGGCCCGCGTGTAATCGCGTTTCTCCGTGCCCAGGAAAATGGGCTTGAACTGGTTCATCCCGGCGTTGGTGAACAGCAGCGTCGGGTCGTCGTGGGGGACGACGGGCGAGCTGGGCACGAATGTGTGGCCGTGCTTTTGAACGAAGAAGTCGATGAATTGTTGCCGGATCTGCTGGGAAGTCATGGTCGCGGGCCGCCGGGTAAAAGTCCCGGATTATTCCCAAACACTGCATGGGGTTCAAGCTGTGCGAATCGATTGCGGCAGCCGGAGGCACGTTCCCCCGGATTCGCCATGCGGGTAGGCTGTGTACGTTGCGTTCCGCATAACCGACCGCTTGTTTCAAAGGTTGATCCGCATGATGGCCGTCACCTACAGCTTTTTGACACTGATCTTGTGCCTTCTCACGGGCGGCGGCAACGACCTGCTCGATTACCTGCCGACGGAGGCGTACTGGAGGGAGAAAAAGATCGAGGTCTCGCTCGACACGATGGTCGCGGAGCTTGCGCCGCGTCCGACGGCGGACGTCGCCGCGCTCATTCCTCAACTCGGCTCGCCCGACGCCCCCACGCGCGACAACGCGGCGGCCAAGATTCGCGAAGCCGGCCCGGGGGCGATCAAGGCGCTCACCGAGGCGGCGGTATCGCCGGACGCGGAATTGCGCCGCCGGGCGCGAACCGTGTTACGGCAAGTCGGCGCCGACGAGATCGTACACGGCGTCCGCCGGCTCATGGCGATCCGCACACTGGGGGAGATCGGCAAGCCCGAAGCCGTCGCCGCGCTCAAACCGCTGCTGGAGTCGAAGGAATTATTCGTCGCCGACTACGCGCAGACTGGAATCGACCTCATTGAGCGTCGCGAATCGAATACGGCTCGTGCCGTAGCGCCGAACGTCGCCGACGACGTCTGGCTGTTGCCGAAGGAGTGCCATACGGTCGGCCAGCTCGTGCCGCGCCGCGGGTCGCCGCTGGGGATCGCAGAATTCATGGCGGCGATCAAGGCCGACGGGGCGGCCGACGAGGACGCACGGAAAGAAGACAGCGCCACGGCGGTGGCGCGGATGGTGCTTTCGCTGGCCGAACAAATTGGCAACGCGCGGATCGACGCCGTGACGTTCGGGATCGTCGGCTCGCCGATGATTCCCGGCGCAGGCGGCGAATCGGGGTGCGCCGCCGTGATCGTCCGCGGCCGGTACCACTCCGAATGGCTCCGCACGCTCGCCAAGGCGGATCGCGTGCCCGTTAGCGAAGTCGACGGGATCGAGTCCTTCCAACCCGATGGCGACTCGGCCTGGATCATGCCGTCCGATGAGATGTTCGTATTTCTCGCCGCGCCGGACGCCGAAACATTGCCCGTCAAGGAAATGGTCGCGGCCATCAAGCAAGGCAAGGGCCCCCTGGCCGGCGACGAGAAGATGCAGAAGCTTGTCGCCTCCGTCGGCGCAAAACAGGTGCTCTGGGCGGCGGCGGCGGTAACCGAGTCGCAGCGTTCGCTCCCGGTCGTCGGCGCGTTCGACACGATCACGCTCGTCGGAACCCGTGCCGACAAAACCCTGAGCCTCAAGATGACCGCCCGCGGCCGCGACCCGGCGGAGGTGCAGACGGCGGTGGAAAAAGTGAACAAACACGCGAAGGAAAGCGCCGAATTTCTCTCGGGCATGCAGGTCGCTTCCGTTATTCGCATGGCCGTCCGGCTGCTCAACAGCACGCAAGCCGAGGCCGAGGGCTCGACCGCAACGCTCACGGCCACGCTCGAAACAACGCCCGCGGCGATCCTGTCGCTGCCGATGCTGTACGACGAAGCCCCGGAGGAAGAAGAACCTGTCGCACCTCATCCCCGATTGAAGCAGTAAGATCTCTTGAAAAAATAGCTCCGGGTTAAACACGGAAATCACGGAAAACACTGAGCATTTCGGTCGGAAATCCATCACGCCGTGTGCTCCATGTTGAGCTCGCCTATTATCCGCCCGTGGACGGAGCACCTTCATGGCGTTGAGCGCGTTGCCCCTTAGTTATTGCACGAACGTCCACCCCGGCCGGACACTCGCGGAAGTGGAGGATGGACTGGATCGGTACACCGTGCCGGCCCTTCGACAGTTTGGCCAGCCCCTGGCCGCGGGGCTCTGGCTGGCGCGGGCGGTGGTTGAGGAATTGCTGGCAACGCCGGACGGCGTTGCGGAATTCGGGAAGCGGTTGCAGGCGCGCGGGTTGACGTGTCATACGCTCAACGCGTTTCCATTCGGCGACTTTCACAGCGAGCGCGTGAAGGAAAACGTCTACCTGCCGGATTGGACGCGGCCGGAACGGCTGCGGTACACGGTTCAGTGTGCGGAAGTGCTGGCCGGGCTAATGTCCGAGGGGATTGAGGGGAGTATTTCAACCCTGCCATTAGGATTTGGCGAGTTTCACCAGCCGGCGAATTTCCGCGAGGTTTGCGCGTCGCAGCTCGTGGAGTGCGCGCGACAACTGGCCGCGATTCACGCGCGAACAGGGCGCATGATCCGGCTGGCAATCGAGCCCGAGCCGTTCTGCGTTGTCGAAACGACGCCACAGGCTATTGACTGGTTTCACACGCTCTGGCGCGAAGGCGACAGGGTGCAGGCGGAGAAAGCCGTGCGCGCGCATCTCGGGCTGTGTTTTGACGTGTGTCACCAGGCGGTTGAGTTTGAAGACGTCGCCGAATCGATCAGGGACCTCGACCGCGCGGGCGTGCGGATCCATAAGGTCCACGTGAGTTGCGCGCTGCAACTGGACGATCCGCGAACTAATTCGGCGGGAAGGGCGGCGCTGAAGCGGTACGTGGAGCCGCGTTACCTGCATCAGACCATCGCCCAGCCGGCCGGTCCGGGCGGGCCGCCCGCGCGGGCGGCGGATTTGACGCACGAGTTGATCGATTCCCCGGGCGACGCGTTTCTGGCCGCCGAAGCATGGCGCGTGCATTTTCATGTACCGGTGGATGCGGAACGGATCGGTCCCCTCGGTACGACGCGGCCCGCGCTCCGGCAGGCCCTCGCGGCCGTCGCGGGATTGAGCTATGCCCCCCATTTGGAAGTCGAAACCTACACGTGGGAGGTTCTGCCGGGAGCGGATAAGCCGGACCTCGTGCAGGGGCTTGTCCGGGAACTGCGCGCCACGCGTGAGTTGCTGGCAGAAGTAAGCCGGAGCGATATGATGCCCGCCGCCACGTAGCTGCGACGCAGACGTCGCAGCTAAATAGAAGCTCGGGATTGTGAAACGACCAAGGAGCCGCGACCGTCAGGGAGCGGTCGTGTTTTCTAAGGAAACCGCTGACGGTCGCGGCTCTTTCAGTCGTTTCCGAATCACGGTCATCTATTTAGACAAACAACCATTGCGCATTGATTGGGTCGAACGACAAAATGGACTTCTTCAACTACAAGAACGGCGAGCTTTACTGCGAAAACGTCCCGGCGGAAAAAATTGCCAAAGAGGTCGGTACGCCGGCTTACGTTTATTCCAAGGCAACCCTCCTTC
This sequence comes from Tepidisphaeraceae bacterium, assembly GCA_046593135.1. GTDB lineage: Bacteria > Planctomycetota > Phycisphaerae > Tepidisphaerales > Tepidisphaeraceae > JBKJRK01. The sequence continues at coordinate 4,629 of JBKJRK010000650.1, forward strand.
ATCACTACCGGCAGGTGGCCGAGGCGTTCAAGCCCGTCAACGCGACCATCTGTTACTCCATTAAGAGCAACGGCAACCTGAACCTTTGCAAGATTCTCGCGGCCGAAGGCTGCGGGTTTGACGTGACCAGCGGCGGCGAGCTGTTCCGAGCGCTGCAGGCGGGTGGCGACCCGAAGAAGATCATATACGCCGGGGTCGGCAAGACCGACGACGAAATCCGTGACGCGATCAACGTCGGCATCGCGGCGTTCAACATCGAGTCGGAAGAAGAAATCGAAAACATCAACCGTGTCGCGGGTTCGATTGGAAAAACCGCCGTCGGCGCGGTGCGCATCAACCCCGATGTGGACCCCAAGACGCACGCCAAGACGACGACCGGCAAGAAAGAAACCAAGTTCGGTGTCGACATCGAGCGGGCCGAACGCGTCTTCGAGCAGTACCGAAATCTCAAGCACCTTCGCATCGGCGGCATCCACATCCACATCGGCTCGC
>JBKJRK010000046.1:0-2652 GCA_046593135.1 Tepidisphaeraceae bacterium
CTTCACCCGTCTGGATCAGCGCGAAGCGGGTGTGGTCGGGGAAGCCCAACAATCCGTTGGGGAAAGTGATGATACGCTGTCCGTCGAGGACGAGCGTATCATCACTTTCCCCAACGGATTGTTGGGCTTCCCCGACCACACCCGCTTCGCGCTGATCCAGACGGGTGAAGAGAATTATTTCTTCTGGCTTCAGGCGGTCGAGGAGCCGAACCTCGCGTTCGTCGTGACTGACCCGACCACCTTCTTCAAGGACTACCAGGTCCCGGTTCGCGAAGAAACCTGGCAAGACCTGAAGCTCGAGGACGAAGCCAGTCTTCAGTGCTTCGTGATCTGCAACAAGGTCGGCGAATGGCTCACGGGCAACCTGCTCGGGCCGATCGTCGTCAACGCCGGCAACCGCCTGGCCCAGCAGATCGTGCTGACCGAGAAAAAGTGGACGACGCGCCAGCCACTCATGATGCTCCAGGCCGAGGCCACCTTGGCGAAGTCTGCGTGAGCGTTCGGCACGCAGGGCGTGACCCGCGGTGGAAGCGCCGCGGGCTGCGACCGGGAGGCTTTGCCCGAATAAACGGGAAGGTGTCCCGAGGGTCGCGCGCCGGATCGGACGTTACGTCCGATACCCGCGCAACGAGGTGAACTTTCGCACCAGGGTCTGCGATTCACGGGCTAGTATGTGCTTAAGCCCGTGGAACGCACCGCGACAAGGAAGTCGCGGGAACTCTGCGGGCCCACTCGCTGCTGTATTCGTACACGCGCTTGGGCCCCTATACCCAGGAAGGAGCCAACATGTTGGTGCTGTCCCGTCAGAGAGATGAAACGATCATGATCGGCGACGACATCGAAGTTACCGTGGTTGATATCCGCGGCGACAAGGTGCGTCTGGGGATCAATGCCCCGAAGGAAATCAGCGTGCACCGTAAAGAGGTGTACGACGCGATCCGGCGCGAGAACCGCGCGGCCGCTCAGGTGAAACCCGAGGATCTTTCGGGTCTTGGAAAGATCATCCCCAAATCACCGGGGAACCCAGAGAAAAAATGAACGCGAAGTTGGTAGTGGAAAGTTGGTGGTTGGTAGTCAAAAGGATCCTGACCCGATCTGGCTGGCAACTGACAACTGTCGACTGACAACTTTAGAATAAGGCTCGCCGCCTTCCGGCCCCAGGATCGGGGCTTTCCAACGATCGGAAAACGCGCCCCCAAGGCGTCCGGTCAAGCCATATCCAATCATGGAGGATTGAAATGGCCCGCATCAATACGAACGTCTCGTCCTTGACGGCCCAACGTGGCCTGAATAAGTCGCAGAAAACGCTGAGCACCACGCTCCAGCGGTTGTCTAGCGGGCTCCGCATCAACCGCGGCGCCGACGACCCCGCCGGCCTGATCGCCAGCGAAGGCCTGCGGAGCGAAATCTCCGGCATCAACCAGGCGATCGACAACTCGTCCCGCGCCAGCAACGTGATATCGACGACCGAGGGCGCGCTCTCGGAAGTCGCCAGTCTGTTGCTGAACGTCAAGGACTTGATCGTCGAAGCGGCCAACAGCGGTGCGCTGTCGCCGGAAGAGATCAAGGCCAACCAGTTGCAGGTCGACTCGGCCGTCGAGAGCATCACCCGCATCAGCAACACCACGACCTTCGCCGGTCTGAAGCTGCTGAACGGAAGCCTCGATTACCTGACCAGTGGCGTTAATACGGGCGACGTCAAAGCGCTCGACATCTCGCAGGCCAACTTCGGGACTGCGACGTCGCTGCCGGTCGAGATCAACGTGATTACCAGCGCCCGCACCGCCGAACTGGAGTTCCGCGCTAGCGCCGTCACCAACTCGGTCACGCTCGAAATCTCCGGCACGGACGGCGTCGACGTGTTGACCTTCACCAGCGGAACGACCGCTTCGGCGATCGGCTTCGCCATCAATCGCCTGAGCGATTCGACCGGCGTCACCGCGACGGACAACGTCGGCACCTCGGGAATCACCCTGCACAGCTCCGGCTACGGGTCCAAGTCGTTCGTCTCCGTCACGGCCCAATCCGGCACGTTCACCACCGTCGACGGCACGGGCGCCGCCAAGTCTCGTGAAGTGGGACGCGACGCGGTCGCGACTGTTAACGGGGCCTTGACCGTCGGCGACGGGTTGAACGTCAAGCTCAACACCACGTCACTCGACCTAGACGTGACGCTGGCCGAAACGTTCGGACAGGGAAGCACCAGCTTCGCAATCACCGGCGGCGGCGCGCTGTTCCAACTCGGGCCCCAGGTCAACACGAACCAGCAGGTCAACATCGGCATCAGCTCGGTGGCGGCCAGCAACCTCGGCGACGACAACGTCGGATTTTTGAACGACGTCGTGACCGGCGGGAACAAGACGCTGGTCGGCGGCGACGCGGCGGCGGCGAGCAAGGTCGTCGAGAAGGCCATCCGGCAGGTCGCAGTGATGCGTGGACGCCTGGGCGCGTTCGAGAAGAACACCCTCGAAACCAACGTGAACAGCCTGTCAGTGGCATTGGAAAACGTGACGGCCAGCGAGAGCAGCATCCGCGACGCCGACTTCGCCGCGGAAACCGCGGCCCTGACCCGGGCGCAGATTCTCACACAGGCCGGCACCAGCGTGCTGTCCACCGCCAACTCGACGCCACAAAGCGTCTTGACGCTGTTGC
>JBKJRK010000059.1:0-3008 GCA_046593135.1 Tepidisphaeraceae bacterium
CTACGCCGCGGTGAATGTGTTCCTGAGCCTTGTACACACCGCCCGTCAAGTCATGGGAGCCGGAAATAGCCGAAGTGGCCACATCACAGTGGTCCCTACGCTAGGTTCGGTGACTGGGACTAAGTCGTAACAAGGTAGCCGTAGGGGAACCTGCGGCTGGATCACCTCCTTTCTAAGGGATTACTTAGAATACGCTATAGAGCGATCTGTAGCTTAACTTGTCAGCACAGCCTCGTCCGTCCGGGCAACCGGGCGGGAACATTGGTGGCGACATCATTGAATGGCATCCGACTAAACACTTGATATTGATAAAAGCCCGGACCTTCATCGGTCCGGGCTTTTTTTGTTAGCGGTTTCTGGGAATGCGTCGACTGGTGGGGCGGTGGGTTCTGCCCGCCGCCGCGAGTGGAATTCCCCGAGATCGCTCTTTTCAATTGCGCGCCGATTGGCATAATGGCCGATTCGGCTTTTCGGAAGGCGGCGCACGCGCGCGGAATCGCGGCGAGCGCTTTCTGGAGTCGTGATGCAGCAGAGGGTTGCCGAATGGGTCCGACGAACGTCGCGTTGGTCAAGCTTTATCAGGCCGACCAGCAACTCCGCGCCGCCCGTGAACGACTTGACGCGGCCGCCAAAAACGTCCGCGTGCAAGAGCGGCGCGTCAATGATCTCATTGCCAAACTCAAGACGGCACAAACGCAGCACAAAGAATCTCAAGCCAAATCCGGTTCCGTGGACTTGGACCTCCGCAGTCGAGACGCACACATCGATAAGCTCCGCACCCAACAACAGACGGCCAAGAACAACAAGGAATACCAGGCGTTCCTCATCGAGATCAACACCGCCAAGGTCGACAAGGCGAAAATCGAAGAAGAAGCGATGCGGGTGATGGAACAGGTTGACAAGGCCGGCGCCGAAGTCGCCGGGCTCACCACGCAACTCGAGGCCGAGCGCAAGCGTCACGTCGAACTGGCCGCACAGATCGGGGATACGCTCAAGCAACTGCAAAGCGAGATTGACGCGTTAATGCCCGCCCGCAACGCGGCGGCGGCGGTGCTCCCGGCGAAAGTCATCGCGGAGTTCGACCGTCTGACGGATCGCTTCGACGGCGAAGCCCTCAGCGCGATCGCCAAGCCCGACCGGCGGCGGGAAGAATATCTTTGCACCGCCTGCAACATGGATCTGGTTCCTGACATTTACAACAAGCTTCACTCGCGCGACGAGCTGGTCTTCTGCCCCAGTTGCCGCCGGCTGCTTTTCATCCCCGAAGACCTCCCGCCGGAAGCCGCAATCAATACGAAGCCGGCGCGGAGCGAAGGAGTTCCGCGCACGAAGTCGCCTGGCGCGCCGCGATCGGCGCGTTCCCGCAAGATGACGACGATCGCCGCGGCGACTGTCGGCGACGAAGGCGAGGCCCTTGTTGTTGAGCAGCGTGCCAAGGGCAAGCTCGGCGAAGTGCTTGCCAAGGCCCAGGGCGAATCGGCCGGACGGGCGGCGACTGCGGATCAAAAACCGTTCGACTTCGAGGTATCCGTCGGCGGCGAACTCGCCGGAATCTACAAGGGCATTTCGGCCGAAAATCTTGAGCGCGCGATCAAGTATTACATGGACGAGGCCGGACTAACCGGTGCCGTCCAAGTCGCGTCCCCGGGGGCGCCTGCCGCTCTCGAGCCTGCCTCGGCTTCACAGTCGGCCGCCGAGCCATCTGTCTCGCAGGGTCCGATGCCTCAGGCTGACGTGCCCGTTGTGGAGCCCGCGTCCAGCGCCAATGGGTGAGCCACTCGCCGTGACGTCCCGCCCCCACGTTAAGATGACATTCGCGCGCCGGATCGGACAAGCTCGCTCTACCCCTGTTGGAGGCATTGCTTGACCGCGGAGACGCTGCACTAGCCCGTGGCCCACGTGATAGAGTTGCTCGCCAACTCGCCGGGACGGCTCCGGCGGTCGGCTTGTCGTGCCGCAACTGAACGGCGGTCGCCCGCCCGCGGCCTTAGACGGCCGGACGTTGTTGCCGACGCGTGACGTTCGCAACAACGCCTACCACGTGCACGACGCCTTAGGCATTACCAAGACCGGCGCCGCCAAAACGTATAAGCGTTCCGACGTTACCGCATGAAAGACGAAACCCTCACCTTGCAGTTCGACGGCGGCTCCCGCGGCAACCCCGGCCCGGCCGGCGTGGGGGTCGTGCTCAGTGCGGCGGACGGCACGCCGCTCGTCACCCTCGGCCGGTTTATCGGGCGGGCGACGAATAATGTTGCCGAGTACAAGGGGTTGATTATCGCGTTGCAGAAGGCGAAGGAGCTCGGCGCCCGCCGGGTAAAAATTCTCGGCGACAGCGAGTTGATCGTGAAGCAGATGCGCGGCGAGTACCGCGTCAAAAATCCCGACCTTCGCTTGCTTTACGATGAAGCGCAGCAACTTTTTCGTGAGTTCGACTCCGCCACGATCGATCACAATTATCGAGAAGACAATTCGCTAGCCGACAAGCTCGCCAACCTCGCGATGGACCGAAAAACCGACGTCACCGACGCCGCCGCTGACGCGCCATTGTCCGCGCCTGCCGCCGAATCCCCGAAGCCCGGCGACCGCTTTAACTGCACCCGCTGCGGTTGCTCCATCGAATTAAAAAAGCCCTCCGGCGTCCGCCCCCACCAGCTCAAGCCGTTCGTGTGCCAATGCGGGACGAAGATGTTTTCAGCGGAATCGGCGTTTTGAGGGGTGTTCTCGCCCCACTGCTGGCGTGGACCCGACTGTCGCAATCATTCAGGATGGTCCTGATTCCATAAGGGCATGAAGTCACCAACTACGCTCATGAAGAAGAATTAGCTGGATTACTATGAGAGAGGACATTATACATGACGTTTGGGGATCTGGACTGAGCAGCGCGCGGGAAGCGCTGCGAACCGTTTCCCCCGCGTCTTGACGACATGCTTTTCAGGAGAAGTGCCATGTTTACGTCCCTTTTGGCGAGGAGACGACAATGCTCTCGGCGAGTCGGTTTTACACTC
>JBKJRK010000128.1:0-3061 GCA_046593135.1 Tepidisphaeraceae bacterium
TGCCGGCGCCCCCTTCTGCGACAGCGGGCAACGACACGGCGCGCCCCGACGCCGGCCCGCGGCGGGCGACGATCACGATCACGGACAAGGTGGTCGGCCAAAGCATGAAGTACGTCGGCTACAACCAGGGCTACTACATGCCCGGCAGCAACGCCTCCGGCTGGCTCGAATACTCCAACGTCAACAGCCTGCGCGTGTGGGCATCGCTCAACGCGTTCGTGCCGGCCGCCGCGGTGCAGACCGACGCGCCGCCGGAAGATGTCACGAAATTTGATAAGCGAAAGGCAGAGCTGCGAAGCAGCCCCGAGAAGAACGCGTTTATCCAGTGGGACCAACTGACGCTGCTCTATGACAAGCCCGATTCGTCGTCCCCGAATGCGATGGTCTTCAACTACACGCTAAGCGAAGCCAAGCGGCTCGGGCTGGACGTGGTCCTTCAGGTCGGCAGCACCGATTTCGACGGCACGTGGGGAAACCGCTGGAAACAATGGCAGCGCTACTACGCGCTGGCCTTTTACGCGGCCAAGACGGGCGACGTCGAAATGTTTGCGATGCAGAACGAGCCGAACCACCGCAACTCCGGGCCGATGAAGCTCGACCAGTGGATTACGGGGATGCAGGTGGTGTCGGACGCGGTTCACTCTGCCGTAGAAGACGTCAACCGCATCCACTCCAAACTGCTCACGCCCAAGTTTGTCGGCCCTGTTACCGCCGGCTACAACACCGAGTGGTGGGCGGGCATTGCCAAGGCAATTCGCACGAATTACCGCGGCGAGACGATCGACCGTGACCTGATACAAGTCTTTTCCACTCACTCGTACAACTCTCCCGCCGCCGGATATGAATCGCGTGTCTCGGCGATCCGCAAGATCATCACGGACAATCACCCGGCCGGCCAATCCCTGCCGATTGCTTACACGGAAATCGGGCGCTGGATGAACGCCTACCTGATCGACAAGGAAGAGACGATGGACACGCCGTCGCTCTTCACCGAATGGGCGGGCATTTACGCGAACAACATGAAGAACGGCGCCTACGGGGTGTGGGCGTTCAAGTTTTCCAACTCCGTCAGCGGAACCTACCCACGCGGCATTAAATCGGGCCACCATTTTACATGGCAAGGCAAGAGGATCGTCGAGGACGCGTACAAAAACCTCGCGCTGAAAAAGTCCGTCTCCTCGAGCAAGTCGGACAGTCCGCCGGCGGTCGTCAGTGACGGCGACAAGTCTGACGCCTCCGCGTGGCTCTCCGACGCCGGCGAAGGTGAGAAATGGGTCGAGATCAACCTCGGCGAGAGCCGCGAGCTAGGCAGCGCCGTGGTTTACACCGGCTCGGCGGGCGGCACCTACACGAGCCCCGACCGCATTCGCAATTTCAAGTTACAGGCGTATTTGAACGGCGACTGGGCCGACATTCCCGGCGCTACGGAAAAAGGGTGTAAATACGCGCAGGTGTTCAGCGAGTTCGACAAGTCGGTGACGACCGATCGCGTCCGGCTGATCAGCTCGGACCCCGGTGTGCTGAAAATCAGGGAGATCAAGCTATTCGCGGCCGGCGACGGGCCGTCAAAGGACCCGAACTTCAACATCTCGGGCATCCAACGGGCGGGCGAAGTCGTGCGCCTGTTCGCCAAGGGCTTCAAGAACGAACGACCCTTGCTGGAAACGAAACCCTCTGCGAAGGACGACGGCTTGGACAGCTACACGTCTATCGATGCGAAAGCCGGGTTGCATTACATGTGGCTCGTGAACCGGCATCGCGTCCCGTACGAACTTACCCTCGCGCTGGGCGGCATCGACGTGCCCGTCGGTTCGACGGTGACGGCCGAAGAAGTAAGCCCGCAATACTACGGCGAGGTGACGGCCGCGATCGTCGTGCCGAAGGAGCGGACGGTGCGCTTGACGTTGTCGCCGCAGAGCGTTGTGCTGCTGACCATCCCGAAAGGCGATACCCACAAACAGACTTTAACGGCGTCCGTCGACGCGACCGCGGCCGGTGGAAGACATCGCGAAGAAAACTTCGGCAAGGCGGAACAGCTCAACGTTCAACTTGACGCGTCCGAGCCGTCGAACAACAAAGTCGCCTACGTCCGTTTCGAGCTGCCGAAAGACCTTGCCGCCGACGCGCGGCGCAGCGTCCTGCGCGTGAGCGGAAAAGCCGTCGGCGGGGCGGGCGCGTATCGCCTGCACGTGTATGGCATCCCGTCTGTGAAGTGGAATCAATCCGATCTGAAGTGGTCCAACGCGCCCTTGCTCGACGGCACAGAATCCTTGATTCACGAGGTGGGACAAAAAGCGTTCGTCGCGGGACAACTGGCGTTCGACGAGACGCATCGTGAACACATGCTCGACGTCTCCGCGCTTGTGCAAAAGCACGGCGGAGAAGCGATCACTTTCGTCCTCGTCCGCGAAACACGACAACTTGGGGACGACGCGGATAAAGGCCGGGAAGTGGTCCTTGGTTCGTCTGAGTCTCAGTGGAAACCACAACTCGACGTGTGGGTAGCGGGGGCGGCGAAGTGAGAACAAGACTTGGCGCTTTGACGCGCGAGCCATGAAGGCTGAAATGAATTACAGCGTTCGTGAAATGAGGCTCTCGGAGGTTGATCTGAGGATCAATTACTTCCACCACGCGTCACACGACTACTTGAAGAATCTCGGAGTCGATCCGGCGAAATTGCCGGCCCCCGAAAAATGGCGAGCGCACTATGTCAACGAATATGCCAAGCCAATCGAAAAGCGAGAAGAGTTTCTGGTCGTCTGGCTGTTAAACAACCATCCCGTTGGTTTTTCGACCGTCAACAAGATCGTTTACGGGCGGGAAGCCTACATGCATCTTCATCTATTGAACCCCACAGAGCGGAACTCAGGTCACGGTTCCGCCTTCGTCCGGGAAACGGCAAAAACCTATTTCGAGACTCTTCGATTGCAGCGGCTATTTTGCGAGCCGCACGCCTTTAATACTGCCGCCAACAGGACGCTACAGAAGGCGGGATTCAAATTCCTGCAAACGCATGAAACGATCCCGGGGCCCATCAATTGTCACAAGCCGGTCAACCGGT
>JBKJRK010000276.1:0-5685 GCA_046593135.1 Tepidisphaeraceae bacterium
CTTCCACCGGGTTCATGTCGGACAGGACGCGGCGGAGGCGGAACACGAGCTCCAATTCCTTCTTGTCGAGCAGCAGCTCTTCACGCCGGGTGCCGGAGGCGTTGATGTCGATCGCAGGATAGACGCGGCGATCCACCAGGCGGCGGTCGAGGTGCAGCTCGGCGTTGCCGGTGCCCTTGAACTCTTCGAAGATGACTTCGTCCATCTTCGAGCCGGTGTCGATGAGGGCCGTCGCCAGGATCGTGAGTGAGCCGCCTTCTTCGATGTTGCGGGCGGCGCCGAAGAAGCGCTTGGGCTTCTGCAGGGCGTTGGCGTCCACGCCGCCGGACAGGATCTTGCCGGAGTGCGGGATTTCGGTGTTGTAGGCCCGGGCGAGACGCGTGATCGAGTCGAGCAGGATGATGACGTCCTTACCGAACTCGACGAAACGCTTGGCCTTTTCGATCACCATCTCCGCGACCTGCACGTGGCGCGACGCCGGCTCGTCGAAGGTCGAGCTGACGACCTCGGCCTTCGTGTTGCGCTCCATGTCGGTCACTTCTTCCGGACGCTCGTCGATCAGCAGGATGATCAGGATCGCTTCGGGGTGGTTGGCCGTGATGCTGTTGGCGATCTTCTGGAGCAGCACCGTCTTGCCCGTGCGCGGGGGGGCGACGATGAGCATGCGCTGCCCCTTGCCGACCGGCGTGACGAGGTCGACGATCCGCATGTTGAGGTCCTTCGGGTCGCTCTCCAGCACGATGCGCCCCGACGGGTGCAGCGGGGTGAGGTCTTCGAAGTTGCCGGTGTCTGTGATGCGCTCGGGGTCTTCCCCGTTGATCGCCTCGACGCGGAGCAACGCGAAGTAGCGCTCGGATTCTTTCGGCGGGCGGATCTGGCCTTGCACGACGTGGCCGTTGCGCAATCCAAACCGGCGGATCTGGCTCGGGCTGATGTAGATGTCGTCGGGGCAAGGCAGGTAGTTGTATTCGGGGCTGCGGAGGAAGCCGAAGCCGTCCGGCAGAATCTCGAGCACGCCTTCGCCGTACATCAGGCCGTTCTGGCGGATGCGCGAGCGGAGGATCTGGAAGATCAGGTCCTGCTTCTTCATCCCGATGTAATCGGCGATGCCTTCCTGACGGGCGATGTCGTGCAGGCCATGGATGTCCATGGTCTGAAGGTCTTTGATGTAAAGCTTGCCGCCCTTCACCTGCTCGTAGCGGGCGTTGGTCTCGGCGTCGAAGCTGCCGACGTCTTCGGACTGCCCGGAAGACTGGTGCGGGCGGGATTCCTGTTGGCGCGGCTCCGGGCGCGATTCGCGGGCGGGCGGATTGGCAACGGCCGTTGCAGTCGGGGCGGGCGTTTCTTCCGCTACAACGGGGGCTTGAAGGGTCGGCTCGGACGATTCGATTTCCGCTGCCTCGCGCGGTCGGCGGGGACGGGGTGTGGACTTCGCCATGGTGGGCTAGGCCTCCAAAGTATGAAAAGGGGTGTTCTCGATCAGTTTAATCTGCTGGGATTATGACACGCGGCCGGCAGGAAGAAGGGACCACGCCCGCCACATCCTTCGACCCCGTGTCGCAATTGGCAACTGAAAAATCGCGCGTCCCGGCCGGCTTCACTTTCACAGAGCGCCGAGCTCGTAGCACAACAAGCCACGATCATTCGTTGGGGGGTTACGTATTATACACCGGTCACCGCCGGATGTTCGTGCGTCCCACTTCTTCTCGCGCGAACGCCGCGACTTCAAAAATCCGATCACGATTGCCTGATACACCTGAAAGGGACAACTTGAGGATCACTTGGACAACCGTCCAAGTCAGCACTTCGTGTTGATCCGGTTGAGTATCTGGAAGAGCACTCGTCGGACTTGCTCGCGAAGGTCGGTCAAAGCTGAAAGACCGTCCTGCACGTCGGCGGCGTTCGTGACGACATGATCGGATAAACTCCGCTTCGTGTCTAGGGCCATCTGTGAATTTTCCCGCCGGAGCAACTCCGCCTCATCCCACCCGCCCCGCGCTCGTACCCTGGTCAGCCGCCTTTGCCTTGGAGCGTCCACAAAAACCACCGTGTCGCAGTGTTTCGCTAACCCCGCCTCCAGAAGAAGCGGCGTATCCCACACAAACGCAAGCACTTGCGGATTATCACCCGCTGCCCGCATTTGCTGTTCGCGCGCGGCATTGACGAGCGGATGAAGCAGCTCTTCGAGCCGCTGCTTTTCGGCAGGATCAGCGAACACTTTCCCGGCGATCGCCGACTTATTGATCGTCCCGTCGGCGTGCAGCATTCCATTCCCCCACCACCGGCGAATCGTCTTCCGCACCGCCGGGTCGGTGTACGCTTCGCGGACTTGGGCGTCAGAGTCGATCACCAAACAGCCCAAATCGCCGAACAATTTTGCGACAAAGCTCTTCCCGCTCCCGATGCCGCCGACGATGCCGATGATGGGTTTGCTGGCGTACATGACGAAGCCGGCCGTGCACCGGAAATCGGCTCGAAATCCCATGAAAAGTTAACTTTACACCAAAATGCCGCGCTCGCGTCTCGGTGGCTTCGTTCTGCCCCGGCACGCGCAACTGGGTTGTTGCCCGATGCTACCCTAGTGGCGGGCATACATGTGTACTACCGTTCCTCCCCTTTCCCGCATCACCGCCCGGCTTGGCTTGGCCGTACTTTCTGATTACACCCAGGCGATAAATCACACCTCTTTGACGCCGGGCGCTCAGTTTCTATAAAGATTCCGAACTCAACACCGTTACTTCTGGTATACACTGAAGCTCTAGTCAACTGGGTTCCCGGCACCTTGAACGAATTGGCGGAGAGATGCAAAAACGACGGCGAATTCAACGTCTGGCGGCGACCGCAATCTGTGGCGCAAGCGCGGCCGCGAGCACTCGGGCCCTGGCCGGGATCGGGACCGTCAACGTTTCGCAAACGCCGGTCGGGAAGACACTTCAATACGTCGGCTACAACATGGGCCACCACCTCGCCGGGTCGAACACGTCGGCGTGGGTCGATTACTCCGGCGTCAACGGCTTCCGGGTCTGGGCTACCAGTTCCGACTACGAAGTCAGCCACGGCACCGGCACGATGCGCGACGACCTCGACCCCTGGGGCGACGGCGTCAGCAGTCTGTCTACCTTCAACTCCCGCAAAACCGCCCTTCGCGCCGACCCGCTCAACCAGCAGTACGTCGATTGGAACGAGTTCAACTCACGTTTTGCCCTTGAGCAGTCCGGCCGCAACGCAGTCGTGTGGAACCACATCCTCGGCGAGATGAAGGCCCGCGACATTCACGTGCTGAACGTCACGACGCGCAGCGCGGGCGCATTTCCCATCACTGACATCAACACCGACTGGGCCGGCAAGTGGGAACAGTGGCAGCACTATTACGCGATGGCGTTCCACGCCGCGCGAAATTACGACGTCACGCAGTGGCAGATGTACAACGAGCCCAACGGCGACACCAACATCAGCAGCAACATCCCCGAATATGTCATGCGGCTGCAACTGGCGAGCGACGCCATCCGCTCTGCGGTCGCCGACGTGAACACGCGGTACGGCAAGAGCCTCGTGCCCGACATCGCCGCGCCGGTGTCGGCGGGCGGCGCCGCGCGCGTCGACGACTGGGGGAAGGCAGCCCTCCAGGCCATCCGCACCGATTACTCGGGCGCTGCCGTCAACTACGACATCTTCAACACCTACGCCGCCCAGGTCTATGAAAAGACCGGCGCCGAATTCGGCGCCGAGGCGGCGAGCATCAAGAGCAAGATCCAGACGCCCGGCTACCACGCCGGCGGCGCGGCGGCAGCGGCGGCGATGCCGCTGATCTTCTCGGAGTTCAATCGCCACGGCAGCAACAACCTCGCCGACGCCCCCATGGCGGACGTGAGCCTCGAAACCTCGTCGGTGGTCAACGACATCGCCAGCACCTACATCAACGCGATGGCCAACGGCACCGAGTCGATGTACGCCTTCAAGTTCAGCCAGACGATGTGGGTGCCGCGCCAGGACGAGGGCGAGCCGGAGCAGGTTTCCCAGCCGCAGAAGACCGGCTTTCATTACGTCTCGGACATTGGCCTGAAAGACATCACCGGCGCGACGCACGCGTCCGGCATTGTGCGGCTCGTCGCGAAGGGCTTCCAGGACCGCCGCAACCTTCTCGGCACGACTTTGTCCAACCTCTCCGGCACGACCAACGGCATTGAGGGCGCCAGCAGCTACGACCCGGCAACCGGCAACTACTACCTTCTGCAAAACAACCGCAATACGATTACCCATACGCTCACGTTCGACCTCAACGGTTGGACCGACGTGGCGCCCGGCACGGTGGTTTCGATCGAAGAAGTTCGCAGCGTCGCCGGCGGGAGTCACAACGGCGAAGTCGTTCAGATGGTCACCCTTGGCACGAACAAGCGCATCACCCTCGACCAGTCGAGCAAGAGCACCTGGCTGCTCACCGTGCCCGGCGGCGCACGACAATCCTCGGTGAGTATCGTCCCCACTGCCGACGCCGGCGTCCGCAACGCCGCCCCGACGTCTAACTTCGGTACCGCCACCACGGCCGGCGTCGGCCGTTCGCCAAGCGCGACGACGTTCGACTTTGCGACGTACGTAAAATTCAATATCGGCGAAACCGACGCCTCCGACGTCTCGCGCGCCATCTTGCGCCTGAACGGCCAAGCGGTCACCGACGGCAGCTCGGCCAATCCCGGCTCGATTTTGCTCCACGTATACGCCTTGGCGAACGACACGTGGACCGAAGGCGCAATCAACTGGAACAATGCCCCGAACCTAAGCGATCCCGACATCAAAACGACCGGCGTCGGGGTCGACGCGTTTCCCGTCGGACAGCTCACGTTTACCGGCGGCACGCCGCAACTCCTCGGCATCGACTTCACGAAGTTTCTCAGCGATCACCCCGAACTCGTTGACGACGGGCAGCTCACGTTCGCCCTTGTCCGCGAAGAACGCTTCGCGGCCAGCGCCATTAACACCGCCGACGTCGACCCGGCGTCGAGTTACGTCAACCTGTTCACCAAGGAAGCCGGCTCGAGCCTCGCGCCCGCTTTGTCGCTGTTCCTGACCCCGCAGAGCGGCACGCGAACGATTTACTGGGACACGAACGGCGCCCTGAATGCCGGAGCCGGCGGCACGGCGCCTTCAGGCGCATGGAACGGCACGACTGTCAATTTCAACCTCGATTCATCCGGCGGCGCGATCGGCGGGATGCTCCAAACGCCGACAACGACCGCCGACACCGTCGTCTTCACCGCCGGCGGCGACGGTACGGGGAATTACATTGTCACGCTCACCGGCACGCAGACCGCGGCGGCCGTTAACATCGCACGCGGCAACGTCACGCTCGCCGGCGGCATGCTCGCCGTCGGCACGTTCAACGTCGCCTCCGGCGCCAGCGGCACCGTCTCGTCCGCCGTCACCGGCGGAGCGACCGGCACCCTCACCAAGAGCGGCGGTGGAACTCTCACCCTCACCGGGAACAACACCTACACCGGCGCCACCACCGTGAGCGCCGGCCGGCTCCGGTTCGCCAACAACGCCAGCCTCACCGGCGTCTCCTCGACGCCGAGCCTGACCGTCAACGGCGGAACCGCCGAGCTGGCCGCCACGGCGGCCGACACCGTGCTCGACATTCCGACGACCATCGCCGGGGCGACCGACGCCTGGGTGGGTACGGTCGACCTG
>JBKJRK010000438.1:0-6092 GCA_046593135.1 Tepidisphaeraceae bacterium
CGTGGCGGCATCGGGCAACAGTTACGGCGGGTTCGCGTCGCTGGGCACCGCGTACCCGAGCATCTTCTCCACCATCGCCGTCGCCAACACCTGGGAAGATTCCGGGACGCCGGCCGAGCGCGATCAAATCACCCTCGGCCAGGGCAACGCCGGATTGTTCGGCGTCATCGACGAAAACCCCAACGCCGACCAGCTTTCCGCCAGCAGCCAGCGCAGCACCGTCTCCAACATGGTCGCCGCCCCGGGCACCACCATTTTCAGCACTTGGAACAATGACAGCGGACTGCTCTACAACACCATCGCCGGCACCAGCATGGCTTCCCCCTTCGTCGCCGGCTCCGTCGCGCTCATGCAGGACGCGGCGTTCACATTCGGCGGGCGATACCTCACCCCCGATGAAGTCCTCGCCGTCATCAAGGAAACCGCCGACAACATCGTCGACGCCCAGGACCCCGGCACCGCCCGCTTTCCCGTCGGCCCCGATTCCGGCGGCAATCTCGTTCAGACCGGACCCGTTCAAGACCTGGCCGAATCGGGCCTGACCTACAAGCGAATCAACGTCTACAACGCCGTCAAACGCGTCCAGGAGTTCATCACCGGCGGCACCACTCCCGACCCCGGCCCGGGCCCGGATCCGGGGCCCGGCCCCGGCAACGGCGACACCAACAACACCCTCGCCGCCGCCACCGCCATTCCCAGCCTCAACGGGCTCGACCAGTTCGACTTCACCGGCAACATCGGCGTCGACGGCAGCGTCGACGTCGGCCCGAGCGACATCGACCTGTACCGCATCGACCTCGACTCGCCCGGCTTCCCGGTGTTCACGATGAACAACGTCGGCGGCGGGCAGGCGTTCAACCCGTACTTGCGCCTGTTCGATTCGGCCGGCAACCAGCTCGCGTTCGAAGACAACACCGACGGCGACAACTACCCCACCCTCAACACCGCCACGAAGCTCGGCAGCCCGCTCGCCGCCGGCGTCTACTACCTCGGCGTCAGCTCCGTCGCCAATACCGCCTACGCCCCGGCCAACGCGAGCGGCGTTGTGAACGGCGGCAGCGAAGGCGACTACGTCGTCACCATCGGCCTGTCCAACCCCGACCCAAACGGGGTCGTGCAAGGCGCCACGGGCGTCGACCTCACCAATCCCGACGTCGTGCAAGGCGCGAGCACGCCCGCCAACTTCGCCGCCGGCACCATCGGCTCAGACCCCAACCCCGATACGCCCGACGGCGAGCCGCGCGTGCAGGTCGGCGCCGAAGACGTCGACTTTTTCTCCGTCATCGCACCCGACACCGGCCGACTGACCGTCAACGTCGACGCCCGATCCATCGGCATCAGCACGCTCGACAGCTACGTCGCGGTCTATGCCGACGACCTCACGCTCGTCGGCTTTAACGACGACGAAAATTTCAGCGGCGGCCTGCTCGACAGCCTGCTCTCGGTCAACGTCGTGCAGGGTGCCCGTTACTTCATCGCGATCACCACGTTTCAGAACAAGGATTTCAACGTCAGCAACCCGTTCGACCGTCAATCCGCAGACCCCAACGCGGTCGGCGGGTATCAGGCGTACCTGTCTTTCAACAACGGCGACAGCAACGGCACCGTCGTCAACGCCGTCTCCTTCGACGCCGCCGACGGTGACGGCGACGGTCAGGTGATCGGCACCATCGGCGCCGACCTCGGCGTGCCCCTGCTCAGCAGCGGCGCCAACGGCGGGAACAAGGACGTCGACTTCTTTTCCGTCAATCTCACCCAGCCCGGCCTGCTCGAAATCGACGCGACCGGCGAAAACGGGTTCGACGCCGTCATCGGGCTCTGGACCCTCGACGACCAAAGCCGTCTTCTCGCGGTCGGCGACACCAACAACGCGCCGGCCGCCATTGGCCTCGAGATCACTGACGCGATGCTCAACCGCGCGCTGTACGTCTCCGTCACCGGCGCGGGCAACCAGGGCTTCAACCCCTTTGCCCCTGGTAGCGGCAACGGCGGAGAAACCGGCAACTACACCCTCTCGGTCGTCCAGAGCAGCCAGCAGGAATTCCTCAACAAAACCAACAACTCCATCCAGAGCAACACCCCGGACCTGATCAGCGTCGGCGCCCCCCTCCGCCGCGACGTCGGCCGCGACGGGAC
This sequence comes from Tepidisphaeraceae bacterium, assembly GCA_046593135.1. Lineage (GTDB taxonomy): Bacteria > Planctomycetota > Phycisphaerae > Tepidisphaerales > Tepidisphaeraceae > JBKJRK01. The sequence goes on from JBKJRK010000438.1 coordinate 2,137, forward strand.
CATCGACGTCGGCGCCGACGATATTGACATTTACCGCTTCGACAGCCCTTACACCGGCACCCTCCAAGTCCGCACGGACACGAGCGACGAAGACAGCGCCGACACGTTCCTTCGCGTCTTCGACGCCCAGGGCAACGAAATCGCTTTCAACAACAACGCCTCCGCGTCCACCACCGCCAGCACCGTCAGCATCCCCGTGACGGCGGGCCAGACGTATTTCATCGGCATCAACGGCGCGAGCGATAACGCCCGCGCCTACAACGCGCTGACCGGTGACAATGCCGCCGCCGGCAGCGAAGGCCATTACACGGTCGTGCTCGAAGCGACGGACTCCGACCTGCCGCTGCTGTCTGTCGGTAACGTTACCGTCACCGAATCACTTGGGACCACCACCAAGGCAACTGTCACGCTCACGCTCAACGAGCCGGCCGTCGAAGTAAATGGCGGCCTGCCGTCGGTGGTCGTTAAGACCGCCAATGGTTCCGCGACGGCCGGCGCCGACGCGGACTACGTGGCGCTCGACACGGTTGTCACGTTCGCAGCCGGCGCGACCACCGCAACATTCGACATCAACGTCAACGGCGACTTCGACGAGGAAGCCACCGAAACGTTCTTCGTTAACTTGTCCGGCGCCAGCGGCCTGCTCCTCACCGACAACCAGGCCGTCGTCACCGTCCTCAACACGACCGCCCCCGCCCCCACAACCTTCGCCGGCAAGCTGCCGCTGACTTTTACACCCGACGGCGGGTCGCCGATCTCGATTACGATCAAGGGCCAGGGAAGCGGCCACGCGTTCTTCGCGCCCGGCAGCAGCACGCCGGGCCTGATCGTCCTCGACAACACCAACAGTACCACCACGCTTAACGTCAAAGGGAGCGGCAGTTTGCCCGACATCCGCGTCAACGGGTCGCTTAAAGCGGCCGGCAGCAAGACGACGGACCTCAGCGGCGACCTCACCGTCACCGGCAACGTGCCCAAGCTCACCTTCGGAGACATCACCAACGCCACCATCACCATCGGCGGCACCGCCCCCGTCACCCTGGTCGCCGACCGCGTGCAAGGCCTGGTTCTCAACAGCGTCGCGGCGATCAAATCACTGAAGGTGACGGAGTGGCTCGATTCGGCCGACCTCGAAAATTCGATCACCACCCCCGCGCTTTCAACCTTTGCGGCTAAAGGCAACGCCGACGGCGTCACAATTCGCGCGGGCGTGATCGGAAAAATCACGACCGGCGGCGCCTACAGCGGCGAGATCCGCGCCGAGCAGTCGATCGCTTCGATCGTTACCGGCACCGTCCTGGCCGCCCGCGTGTTCGCCGGGGTTTCCGCCGGGCTCGACACCCTTCCCGACTCCGCCGACGACTTCGTCAATCAGGCGGCGACAATCCGCTCGGTGAAAGTCTCCGGCAAAGGCGTTTCGGCTGGATTTCAATCGCTGCTCGCGGCGCCCGTGCTCGGCAAACTGTCGCTCGGCTCGATAGGTTCCGGCACGCCTTTCGGCACCCCCCCCGGCGTCGCGGCACACTCGCTCCTGGCGCTGACGGGCAACGTGTCCGGCCAAGCCCTGAAACTGTCCAAGCTCGTGAGCCCGGCCGATTCGCAGACGATAGGCACTTTCGTCCTACGGCTGCTATAATGCACGTGTAATGCGGCTCGTAAGGCGACGCAGGCGTCGCGGCTACCACCGTGGTTTGCCCCGTTAAGCCCGCACTGCCGAGGATCGGAAACGACGTATGCCCACCGCCCGACGTTTTGCACCGCTTATCAATGCTTCTCGTGCACGCGCCGCGATCGAATCGCTGGAACGCCGCACGCTCATGTCGATCTCGATCCAAATCGACTACACACGCGACACCAACAATTTCTTCGACACACCCGAGAAGCGTGCCTTGTTGCAATCCGCCGCCAACGCCGTCGTCGAGAAATTCACCGACACTCTTGACGCGATCGTTCCCGGTGCGGGCAACACGTGGAAAGCGGTCTTCGACCACCCGGCCACTTCCGGAACCGTCGAAGTCGATAACCCCACCGTCCCGGCCAACACGATCCTGGTTTTCGCCGGCGGGCGGTCAATGGCGTCGCTCGGGGTCGGCGGGCCGGGCGGGTTCTCGTCGCTCGGCACCCCCGCCTGGAACGAGCGCGTCGCCGCACGAGGCGAACCCGGCGCCCGCGGCGGCGACGCCCGCGAGTTCGGCCCGTGGGGCGGGTCGATCACTTTCGACACCGACCCCTCCGGCGGCTGGTACTTCGGCACCGACCCCGACGCCATCGCCGGACGCAGCGACTTCTATTCCGTCGCCCTCCACGAAATGACCCACCTCGTCGGGTTCGGCACCTGCGACTCGTGGGAGTCGCGCGTCTCGGGGTCCGTTTTCAACGGGCCGGCGTCGGTGGGCGAATACGACGGAGCCGGCGGCGTGCCGCTCGGCGCCGACCACTCCCACTGGGCCAGCGCCATCACCGACGGCGGCACAGAAGTCGCCATGGACCCCGACCTTACCACCGGCACGCGCAAAACACTCACCGCCCTCGACCTCGCCGGGCTCGACGACGTCGGCTGGGAAATTCCCCTGGCCGCGACGCTGGACCAGACGTTGTCCGTCACCACCGCCGGCTCAACGAGCACGACGTTCGACGTCGTGTACACGCACTACACCAACGTCGACCTCACGACGCTCGGCGCCGGCGACTTGACGGTGTCCGGCCCCAACGGATTTACCGGGCCGGCGACGCTCGTCAGCTCGACCCCCGCCGACAAGACCGTCACCGCGACGTACGCCATCGCCGCCCCGGGCGGCACGTTTGACGGGTCGGACAGCGGCGCGTATTCCGTCACGCTGGCCGGCGCGCAGGTCGGCGACGGGTTCGGCAACTTCGCGCCGGGCGGTTCGCTCGGCTCGTTCGTCGTCGACATTGACGCCCCGCCGACGGCGACGCTCTCGGCCCCGAACGTCACACAGTTCGGCGCCGCCGAGCACACGATCACCGTCGCCTACTCCGACGCCCACCTGATCAACGTTTCCAGCATCGACGCCGCCGACCTCACGGTGACTCGTTCCGGCGACGGATTGGCCGTAGCGGTCGTCGCGGCGACGCCCGCGGGCGCGGGCAACGCGTCGCCGCTGACGGTGACGTACACGTTGGCCGGCCCGGGCGGCGCGTTCGACACCGACGACAACGGCACCTACTTCGTCACGCTGAACGGCGCGCAAGTGCGCGACGGCAACGGCACCGCCGCAGACGCGGGAACCCTCGGCAGCTTTGACGTCTCGCTCGGCTCCCTTTCGTTTTCCGCGGCGGAACGGGCGACGTTCACCGACGCCAGCGGCGACGTCGTGACCGTTTCGCTCAAAGGCCCGGGCAGCGGGCAGGTCCGCTTTAATTCCGCGGGAAACATGGACGCCCGCGCGATCGTCGTGAGCGGCACGACGTCCGCCTCGGCGCTGACGATCTCCGCCCCCGGCGCCGGCACGAGCGTCGGCGCTCTGACGGTCGGCGGCCCGCTGAAGTCCGTAACCGCCAAAGCCGTCGACCTCTCCGGGTCGATGACGGTTGCCGGCGCGGTGCCAAAAGTGCTGCTCCGCAACGCCGCGGGCTCGATCGCGCTCAACGGCGGCGGCACGTCGGTTTCCGTCACGCTCGCCCAGGCGCGAGACCTCGGCCTCACCTCGGCGTCCCCGATCAAATCGATCAAGGCCGCCGAATGGCTCGACACCGACGCGACGCCCGACGTGCTCACGGCGCCGGCGATTTCGTCCGTCGCGGTCAAGGGCGGCTTTCAAGCCAGCGTAACCGCCGGAACGATCGGCAAGATAAACACGGGGGCGATGGCGGGCATCGAAATTCGCACGACCGGCAGCATCGGCAGCGTGGGCACTCCCTCGATGCAAGACGTGCTGCTGTTCGCCGGCGTCGTGCCCGGCCGTGCCATCCTTCCCGACTCGCTCGACGACTTC
>JBKJRK010000001.1:0-3271 GCA_046593135.1 Tepidisphaeraceae bacterium
GCCCGGTAGAAGACCGCGATTTCCCGCGGCGGGACCGACTCTTGCCGCACGAGCTTCTCGATGTTCATGGCAACCGCCTCGGCCTCCTCCTCCGGCTTGCCGAAACTCGCACACTTCACCGGCTCGCCGGGCTTGTGGATCGTGCTGAACTCCACCGCGATCCGGCCCGGCGAGTGCTTAATCAGCGTGTCCGCCACGGCGATAATCTCCGGCGTCGAGCGGTAGTTCACGCCGAGCTTCACGATCCGGCACTTCCCGGTCTTCGCCTCGCCGGTGCGAATGAACCGGGGGATGCCGTCGGGACTTGCCCCACGCCACTCGTAAATGGACTGGTCTCCGTCACCAACAGCCAGCACGTTGTCATCAGCGCCGGCCACCAGCTCGACAATTTCGTTCTGGGCGCGATTCGTGTCCTGGAACTCGTCGACCTGGATGAAGCGAAATTTCTTTTGGAGCTTGTCCCGCACCTCCGGGCATTCGCGGAGGAGCCGGACGGTTTCGGAAAGCAGGCCGCTGAAGTCGGCCTGGTTGCGGGAACGCAGGACGTCGATGTAGGTGTTGATGACCGCCAGCTCGGAGCGGTCGACGCGGTTTTCGGCGAGCTTGAGGAGTTCGGCGCGGTCGCCGAGGTTTTCACGCCAGTCGTTGGCGATGAATGCGAAAGTGCGGGCCTGGGGCTTGGTGGGTTCCAGCCCTTTCTTGCGGGCGATCTGCATAAGCAGATCGACCTGATCGTCCGAGTCGCAGACGGTCAGGCGTTCGGTGTAACCGAGCGGGCCGCCCATCCGGCGGAGGATGATCCCGCACAGGCCGTGGAAGTTGCTGATGAACACTTTGTCCGCCCGCGCGCCGTGGACGGCGCTGATCCGCTGCCGCATTTCGTCGCGGGCTTTATTCGTGAACGTGAGGCAGAGGATCGATGCCGGGTTCACGCCTTTGCGGATGAGCCGGCCCGTCCGCTCTGTTAGCGTCCTGGTCTTCCCCGACCCCGGGCCGGCGAGCGTGAGGATTCGGCCCTCGAAATGGTCGGCGACTTGTTCCTGCTGGGGGTTCAACTGCATGAATGATTCCGGCTTCGCGCTGCGGGAAGATACGCGCTGAGTGAAGTCGCGTGAAGGGTGATCACAAGGCGCACTCCCGTCCGCGAAAACGCAAGCGGCGGTCGGAGTCGCCGCTACAGCGGAGATGAACTTACTCTAAAGCCCGTCGCTCAAGGCGCAACCGGCTCAGTGCGGAACCTCTTATCGCGTCGAACTGTCCACGATCACCGTCACCGGCCCGTCGTTCACTAGGGACACGAGCATGTCGGCGCCGAACCGGCCGGTTTCGACGGCCACGCCGAGCAGACGGATCGCGTCTACGAGTTGGTCGAACAGCTCGCGGCCGCGGTCGGCCTCTGCCGCGGCGGAGAACGAGGGCCGGCGGCCTTCGCGGGTGGCGGCGGCGACGGTGAAGTTGCTGACGAGCAGGATCGATCCACCGACCCCCTTCACGTCTGCGTCGAAGTATTTGTCTCCATTCCGAAAGACCCGCAGCCCGGCGAGCTTTCCCGCCGTCCACGCCGCGTCGGCCGGCGTGTCGGTTCGATGAACGGCGGCGAGAACAAGCAGGCCGGGCCCGATTCGACCGACTGTTTCGCTTTCGACGACAACCGCCGCTTCGGTCACGCGCTGAACGACCGCAATCATTTCGTCACCCCGTCCTTTCATTTGTGACTCGCGCGCCCGGGGCGATCACATGTGCATCTGATTCCCTCGCCCGGTACTCCGGGTGAGGGAGAGGGTGAGGGCGAGGGTCTTTTGAAATCTGAGATTTGAAATTCCAGATTTCGGAGCCCTCACCCCCGCCCGCTCGGGGGCATCGCCAATTCCCCTCGCTTCTCCCGGAGTACCGGGAGAGGGAGGATGCACTCTCAATGCTTACATGCGATCGCCTGTCGTGAGGGGTGATACGTAAGCCGTTGCTTCACGGATCACTCCTCACTCGTCACGTTCTCCATATCCCATCCCCCGCCCATTGCCTTGTACAGCGCGACGAGGTTTGTCGAGATCGTTCGCTCGCTTTGCGCGAGGGCGTCTTCGGAAGCGAACAGTTCGCGTTGGGCGTCGAGCACGTTGAGAAAGTCGCGCAGCCCGCGGTCGTAAAGCTGGGTGGCCATCTCGACCGATCGGCGGTTGGCGTCGACGGCGCGCCGGAGTGACTGGCGGCGTTGTTGTTCCCGGCCGTAGGCGATCAAGGCGTTCTCCGCGTCTTCCAAAGCGGTGAGCACGGACTGCTCGTAGCGCACGACGGCCTGTTCCCGGCGCGCGTTCTGGACGTGGATGTTCGAGCGGATCCGGCCGGCGTCGAAAATCGGCCAACTGACGCTCGGGCCGATGCTGAAAAACCGGCTACCGTAGTCGCCGAGGTCGCGGAACTCTTCGCTCTGCAAGCCGAGCGAGCCGGTCAACGAGAATCGGGGGAACAGGTCGGCGGTCGCGACGCCCGCGCGTGCGGTGGCGGCGGCCAGCTCGCGCTCGGCCCGGCGGACGTCGGGACGACGCCGGAGCAGTTCGGACGGCAACACCGGCGGTAAATCGGGCGGCCCGGCCGGGATCGCCGATTCCTCCGCCGGCAACAGCTCGCTCAACAAGGCCCCGGGATGTTGCCCCAGCAAAACGGCAAGCCGATGAGCGGCCTGGTTGCGCTGGGTTTCGAGCGCGGGAATCTGGGCGGCCGTGGTGGCGACTTGGGCGTCGGAGCGCGTGACGTCCAACTCGCTGATGAGCTGGGCCTGGAACCGAGCCTTGGTGAGGTCGAGCGTCTCCTGCTGGACTTTTACGTTGGCGGCGGCGATTTTCAGGCGACGCTGAAACCCACGCAATTCGATGTAGTTCCGGGCGACTTCCGACAAAAGCGTAACCAGCGCGTCGCGACGGCCTTCGTTCGCCGCACCGATGTCGGCCTCGGCGGCCTCGACCGACCGGCGGACGCGGCCGAACACGTCGATCTCCCAGTTGGCGTCAAACCCGGCCTGATACAGGTCGCGCTCCTGCCCCGGCGCGAAGCTGCCGAAGTTGGCCCCGGTGCCGCTCCCGCCGCCGCCCTCTAAACTGAACGCGTTTTCACTGGTCCGGCTGCGCGTGTAAGACCCGCCGACATTGACGTCCGGAAACCAATCCGCGCCGACGACTCCGCGAAGGGCGCGGGCCTCGCGGAGTCGTCGGCGCGGATTGGTTTCCGGACGTCAATGTCGGCGGGTCTTACACGCGCAGCCGGACCAGTGAAAACG
>JBKJRK010000092.1:0-2950 GCA_046593135.1 Tepidisphaeraceae bacterium
GGAGCTTCCCGCAAGCCAAACTGGAAAACGCCAGCATCCCCGGATGGGCCATCGCGCTGTCGTTCGGGTTTTCGGCATTGGTCGGGCTGGTCTTCGGCATGTTCCCGGCCATTAAAGCCGCCCGGCTGGACCCGATTGAAGCGCTTCGTCACGAATAGCTTTCTGCGTCAACCACGCCGTCTGGGAATGAAGACAGAATGAAACACGGAGACCACGGAGATCACGGAGATCACGGAGATCACGGAGATCACGGAGCACGCGAAAGCAGTGCTCGTTTACAGCTATTTTCCTCTGCTTTCTTCTCTGTGTTCTCCGTGGTCTCCGTATTGATCCTTTCCACGGGTTGCCGGAACTTCGGCACAGGCGGTACCGGCGAGCTGGTCGTTCGCGAGCGAACGCTGCGCGAGATCGACGCGGTCGACATCGCCGACTACGCCGTCCCGGCTCCGCCGCTGACGACCCAGCCGACGACAAACGCGCTGACGCGGCCGTCTACCCGTCCGGCGCCGGCCGAACGCAAGCTCGTCATTGAAGACGTCCGGCGGATGGCGCTCAAGAACAACCTGGACCTGAGCGTCGAGTTGATCAACCCTTCGGTCGCGCGCGAGTCGCACAACGAGGAACAGGCCCGCTTCGAGGCGCTTTTCACGGCCAACGTCGATTACTCGAAATTCGACTCCCCCACCTCCAGCCGGCTCACTTCGTCACAGGGCGAAAGCCTGAACGCCGACGTCGGCGTCGCCGTGCCGCTTCAGACGGGTGGGACGCTGAAATTCAGTGTGCCGGCCAGCCGGTTTGAGACGAACAATGAGTTTTCCGTATTGAACCCGAGCTACGAGTCGGACTACGCCGTGTCGATCAGCCAACCGCTGCTCCGCGGCGCCGGCACCGCCGCCAACGCCAGCTCGATCCGCCTGGCGTTTTACGACCTTCAGGCGACGGAAGCGCGCACGAAGTTGGAGATCATCCGCGTGCTGGCCGAGGCAGACCGCGTCTACTGGCGGCTGTACGCGGCGCGGCAGGAGTTGATCGTCCGCAAACAGGAATACGATCTCGCGCAAGCCCAGTTGGAACGCGCCCGCCGGCTCGTCCGCGCGGAGCAGCAGGCGGAGGTTGAAATTATTCGCGCCGAATCCGGGGTGGCCGACACGCTCGAGCAGATCATCACGGCCGAGAACGCCGTCCGCGACCGCCAGCGCGAGCTAAAGCGCATCCTCAACGAGTCCGGCCTCGGCATCGAAACCGATACGATCCTTGTCGCCGCGACGGAACCAAACGCGCTGTACTACAAGCTCGACGGGGATCATCTGGCGGCCGCCGCGCTCGACAAGCGGATGGAGATGCTCGAACTGGAGCTTCGCATCGCCGCCGACGCGGCCGGCGTCGACGCGGCGCACAACGCCACGCTCCCGCTCGTCTCCCTCGACTACACCTACAACGTGAACGGGCTCGGGGCCGACCTCGGCGAATCGTTCGATCTCGCCAACGACCGCGATTTCGAAGACCACCGCATCGGCCTGCGCGTCGAAGTCCCCATCGGCAACGAAGCCGCCCGCTCCCGCCTCCGGCGTGCGATCCTCGGCCGCCTCCAGCGCCTCGCCACGCGCGAACAGCGCGCGCTCCAGATCCGCCAGGAGGTTTACAACGCCGTCGATCAACTGGAAGCCAACTGGCAGCGCATCGTCGCGTCGCGCCAGCGCACCGTTCTGGCCGCCCGAGTCGTTCAGGCCGAGACGCGACAGTTTGAGTTGGGGTTGCGCACCAGCACCGACGTCCTCGACGCCCAAACCCGCCTCGGCGACGCCCGCTCCGCCGAGATCGCCGCCGTCACCGAATATCAGATCGCCCAAATCGACGTCGCCTTCGCCACCGGCACCCTCCTCGGCGCCAGCAACGTCGTGTGGACCCCCGCCGGCAAACCGAAAGAGTAGTTCAACCAACCCAGGAGATTTGCGGCCACGAGCAGCCCCGGAGGGACTATTGCGTAGCGATCCCGTCAGCGCATTCCGAAATTATCCGAGCGCTTTTTGCACGGCCGCTCGCGTTTTGGCGAGGCCGGTTTTGGCGACTTCGCGGGGGTCTTGCTGGTAGAGAGCTTCGTTGAACAGTTCGAGCGAGATCATGCCGGTGTAGCCGATGTCGCGCAGCAGTTGGAACAGGAAGTTGAGGGGGGCGACGCCGTCGCCGGGGTAGATGCGGTGTTCGTCGCCGATGGTGTCGCGGGGAGGGTTGCCGGGGTAGTCGTTCATGTGGAGGTGGCGGAGGCAATTGCGGCTCAGGAGCTTAAGCCCTTCGAAGGGTGAGCCGCCTTTGTAGATGTGATAGGGGTCGGCGAGGACGCAGGCGTCGGGGTGTCCGCTTTCGACGGCAACAAACACCGCTTCGCCGAGGCGCTGGAGCTGTTTTGAGAAACCCCAGACTTCGACCTGCGGAACAACGCCCGTCTGTCGTCCCAATTCGCACAACGCGTGATACCGCTCGGCGCAGGCGAAGAGGTCGATGCCGCCCGTATCCTGGGCGCCGAACGGCGGGGCCGCGATGGTCGTAGCGCCGATCTGGGCGACGAGGTCCATGTCGCGCTTCATGTGTTCGAAGCCGGCCTTTCGCCGCGCGGGGTCGTCGACGATCCATTCGGCAAACCCGATCGCACACGGCACGGCGATTCCGCCGTCGGTCAGGCGCCGGCGCAGGTCCTTCAGCGACCCGCCGGCCCCGGTGTAACGGGTGATCTCGTCGATCCAAGGCTCGATGCCGTTCCAACCGGCCTTGGCCACGATATCGACGACGTGTTCAAGAGGAAGTTTCTGCCCGCGGATGGTGCTGGTGTTGAAGCAGTAGCCGAACGGTTCTGAGGCGGGTCGGTCGCCAGACTTCCGAAGGGCGGGTTGATTGGCTTGGGCGTTCACGGGTTCCTCCGTCCGAAGTAGTGCCGCGGCGGCGACGGCAGCCG
>JBKJRK010000233.1:0-8130 GCA_046593135.1 Tepidisphaeraceae bacterium
GATGCGGCACGCGATTCGACATTTCTTCACGTTCTGCGCCGCGCTGTCGCTGCTGCTGTGTCTCTTCACAACGTACCTTATTTATCGAAGCCATTTCAGGAAGTCTGGCGTTCACATGCAGGAGTGGTACGCCCGGAGGCTGCCCGACCGGACGCGGGCGCGGACGCTGTACGCGGCTACCGGCGGGGGCGGGCTCCAGCTGGGATGGCTGAACGAGGACCAGCTTGGGCGCCAACGATGGGTGCCGAGCCGCAAATGGAGTTGGCGACTCGAGTCGCACAACCATTACCCGGTGCGGCAGACGAATCACGCCGTTTCGGTGCTGGGCATCAGGCTCGAGTCCGAGCGCAAGACGGAGCAGATTGCTGTACGTGAGATGATGTCGAGGGGGAAAACAGTCCGTTTCGGGGGTGGGCGATCGGAGTTCCGCCGGTCGGCTTTGACGTTGCCGCTCTGGTGGGTCCTATTTCTGACGGGTATGGTTCCTGCCGCGTGGACGGCCCGTGTGCTGCGCCGCGCGCGACGCCGGCGCCGGGGGGAAGGCGGGTTCTGTCTTGGATGCGGTTACGACCTTCGCGCCTCGCCCGACCGTTGTCCCGAATGCGGTACGGCGGTCAAGGCGGCGGGATCTGACGCGCGCGTGGTGTGATCCGCGTTCATCCGCGGCAAAATCCTTACGGAACTTCCGTCTACGGCCTAGTCAGTCTGGCGCTTCGGCGGATATGCTGCTGGCCCTTTGGCTCCCTGCGGCGCGCACGCCGTGGGCTGAATTTGGGACACGGCATGAAGCTCGATCTCTCTAAACGCGTCGCCCTCGTCACCGGCGCCTCCCGCGGGCTCGGCGAGAGCATTGCAATGAAGCTCGGCGAATGCGGTGCGAAAGTCGCCGTGAATTACTTTGCCAGTCCGGAGAAGGCCGAGCGCGTCGTCGCGCTCGTGAAGAAAGCTGGCGGCGATGCACATGCGTTCAAGGCGGACGTGCGCGAAGAGGACGAGGTCATGCGGCTCGTGCAGGAAGTCCAAGATCGATTCGGTTCGATCGACATTCTGGTCCCCAATGCCACCGGGCCGCAGCCGTTCATTCCGTTGCAAAAGCTCACCTGGCGCGACTGTCTCGACCAACTCGAATTTTTCGTCAAGAGCCCGGTGCTGCTCGCCAGTGCGGTCGTGCCGGGGATGAAACAACGGAAGTGGGGACGGATTGTCCAGATTGGTTCGGAAGTGCTCGAGAAGGGCGTGCCCGAGTTTTCGAATTATGTGGCGGCCAAGGGGGCGCAGCTCGGGTTGACGCGGTCTTGGGCGATGGAGCTCGCGCCGTTCGGGATCACGGTGAACATCGTTTCGCCCGGCTGGATTCCGACCGAGCGGCACAAAGACGATTCCGACGAGGCGAAGAGGGCGTACGCCACGACGGTTCCGATGAAGCGGATGGGCGTTCCCGACGACATCGGGGCCGCCGTGGCGTTCCTGGCGTCGAACGAGGCGAACTTCATCACCGGGCAGAAGCTGTCGGTGAACGGCGGCAACTCGCTGGAATAGCGCCTGCATGGGTCGGGGCGAACCCTGTGTTCGCCCTGCATTCCTGCGCCGGAGACGAGGGCGAACACAAGGTTCGCCCCTACGCGATTGCGTACAAGTCGTTCATCGCGTTGCCGTCGCGTAAGTTTGTCCGGCGTGCGGCATCCTGCTAGATTCCCCGAACCCTTTTTACGCGGAGGCCGCCCGCACGGGCGGAGACAAACGAACATGGTCTATCGTCGATCGAAGGCGTTTCTGGGCGTCGTGCTGGCGGGCGTAATGACCTTGGCGGGTTGTGACCGTGGCACGAGCGGCAACGCGGGCGGCGGCAAGAAACCGTCGGTCGCGTATGTCACGAACGGCGTCGACCCGTTCTGGGACATCGCCGCCCAAGGCGCGAACGACGCGGCCAAAGAGTTCAACGCCGAGGTCCAGGTCATCTTCCCTTCCGACGGCGGCGACCAGAAGCAGAAGATCGAAGACCTGCTGGTCCGCGGCATCGACGGCATCGCCATCAGCCCGATCGACGCCGCCAACCAGACGTCCTCGATCAACGACTGGGCGGCCAAGACCAAGATCATCACCCAGGACTCCGACGCGCCGCAGAGCAAGCGGCTGATGTACATCGGCGTCGACAACTACCACGCCGGCCGCCTGTGCGGCCGACTCGTCAAGGAAGCGATCCCGAACGGCGGCAAGGTCGCGATCTTCGTCGGCCGGCTCGAGCAGGATAATGCTCGGCTGCGCCGGCAGGGGGTGGTTGACGAGTTGATGGACCGTCCTCGCGACGACAAGCGGGACGACCCGCCGTCCGCGGTCGCCAAGGGCGAGAAGTATACCGTGCTCGGCACGTGGACCGACCAGTTCGATCTCGTTCGGGCGAAGGGCAATGTGGAAGACGTGATTTCCGTCAACCCGGACCTCGCGGCCGTGGTCGGGTTGTTCGCGTACAACCCGCCGTTGTGTCTCCAGGCGCTGCGAAATACCAACAAGCTCGGCAAAGTCGCGTGCATCGGCTTCGACGAACAGCCCGACACGCTTCAGGCCATTAAAGACGGGACCTGCCACGGCACGGTCGTGCAGAATCCGTACAAGTACGGTCATGAATCGGTCCGCATTCTGGCCGCCCTTGTTCGCGGCGACGAGTCCGTTATCCCGGCGAATAAATACATCGACATTCCGCCCCGGCAAATCCGCAAAGACAACGTGGACGCGTTTTGGGCCGAGCTAAAGAAAAACCTGGGGCAGAAGTAAGAAAAGACAGAATGATGAATGCAGAATGCAGAATGGATAGGAAGAACTCGAATGATGCCGGCATTTAATTCTGCATTCATCATTCTGCATTCTGCATTCCGACTCCATTTTGCATTCCGCACCGGAGGTTCGTCTTGCGCGCATTGGTGACCGGCGGGGCCGGGTTTATCGGGTCGAATCTGGCAAAGCGGCTGGCCGCCGAGGGCCACGACGTCGTCGTGGTCGACGATTTCTCGTCGGGACACTGGTCAAACCTGATCGAATTCGGCGGCGACGTGCTCATGCTCGACCTGGCGGGGGACGTGTCGCGGCTGGAAGCGTTCGGCGTGTTCGACGCCGTCTTTCACCAGGCGTCGATCACTGACACCACCGTCCACGACCAGCGGCTGATGATGCACAACAACGTCGAGGGGTTTCGCAACCTGCTGGACCTTGCCGTCGCGTGGAAAGCGCGGGTCGTCTGGGCCAGCAGTTGCTCGACCTACGGCCAGGGCCCCGTGCCAATGAAGGAGTCCCAGCCGCCGCAACCGCTCAACGTGTACGCGTACTCGAAGCTGGCCATGGAACGAATGGCTTCGAAGTATGCCCCGCTCCTTGCCCACCCGATCGTCGGCCTGAAATACAGCAACGTCTACGGCCCCGGCGAAGCTCATAAAGGCAAGTTCGCCAGCATGATCCACCAACTGGCCAAGCAAATGCGTGCCGGCAGCCGTCCCCGCGTCTTCACGGCCGGCGAGCAGAAGCGTGACTTTGTCAGCGTGTGGGACGTGGTTCAGGCGAACGTCGATGCTTTGAGCGCCAAGCAAAGTGGAAGCTTCAACGCGGGGGCCGGGGCGTCGTGGTCGTTCAACGAAGTCGTTGCCGAGCTGAACCGCGTGCTCGGGACAAAGCTGACGCCGGACTATTTCGAGAATCCGTACAGCTTTACGCAGGATTGGACCCAGACGGATCTATCTGAAGCGAAGCGTGTGCTCGGCTACCAGCCGCGGCATGATTTGCGGAAGGGCGTGGACGCGTATTTGGAATCGGGGAAACTGGGGGTGTAGGTAGAAGTATTCTTCTCTCCCTCTCCCTCTGGGAGAGGGTTGGGGTGAGGGCGCGCGACACCGACAAGTGACGCAACTTTCTCCCAAACACCCCCTCACCCTAACCCTCTCCCGGAGGGAGAGGGAAAAGAAGCGCGTGATTTTGCAAGAACATCGATCATCACATGACCAGCTTCCCCCTCGACAACTTCGTCGCGCCGCTGCTGGAAGTGCGGGGCGTTACCAAACGCTTCCCCGGCGTAAAGGCGTTGCAGGACGTAAGCCTTCACGTGAACCGGGGCGAGGTGCTGGCGGTCATTGGGGAAAACGGCGCGGGTAAGAGCACGCTGATGAAAATCCTCGCCGGCATTCAAATGCCCGACGAGGGAGACGTCCGGATCGACGGTCGGCCGGTGCGGATCGACTCGGTGGAAGCCAGCCTGCGGCTCGGCGTCGCGCTGATTCACCAGGAACTGAACCTCGCCGACAACCTGAATATTGGCGCCAACATCTACCTCGGCCGCGAGCCGCGTCGGATGGGGATGTTCATCGATCGGCGGAAAATCGACGCCTGGGCGACCGGGAATCTGCGCAAGGTTGGGCTCGACCTCTCGCCGCGAATGCTCGTGCGTGATTTATCGATCGGGCGACAGCAAATGGTCGAGATCGCTAAGGCGCTCTCGACCGACGCCCGCGTCCTGATCATGGACGAGCCGACCAGCAGCCTGACTCGACACGAAGCCGATCAACTGTTCCGGGTGGTTAAAGACCTCCGCGGCAAGGGCATCAGCATCGTCTACATCTCCCACCGGCTCGGGGAGGTGAAGGAGCTGGCCGACCGCGTGACGGTATTACGCGACGGTAAAAATGCGGGCGAGATCGCGCGGGAGGACATCAGCCACGACCGGATGGTGAAGATGATGGTCGGGCGGGACATCGCCCGCATCTACGACCGGACGTGCCAACGGGCCGGCGCGCCGGCGCTGGAGGTAATCGGCCTCCGCACGCCGGTGCATCCGCGGCACGCGTTGAACTTTACGCTGTGCGCCGGTGAGATCGTCGGCGTCGCCGGGTTGGTCGGGGCGGGCCGGACGGAAATGCTAGAGTCGCTCTTCGGGATCGCTCCGCCGGTCGGCGGGTCGATCAACGTGGCGGGTAAGGCGTCCGTCATCCGCAGCCCGTTTGACGCGATCCGCGCGGGTCTGGCACTCGTGCCGGAGGATCGCAAGTTGCAGGGACTCGTGCTCGAGATGGCGGTGCGGGAGAACCTGAGCCTGCCGAGCCTGCGGCGGGAAGCGAAGGCTGGAGTCTTTCTCAACCGGGCGGGCGAACGGGCCATCTCAAATGAGATGATCCGTAAGCTGAACGTGAGGACGCCGAGCGCCCGCCAGGTCGTTCAATTTTTGTCCGGCGGAAACCAGCAGAAAGTGGTGATCGGCAAGTGGCTGGCGATGTCGCCGCGGGTGTTGCTGCTCGACGAGCCGACCCGCGGCGTCGACGTCGGCGCCAAGCAGGAAATATACCGCCTGATGGAAAAGCTGGCGGCCGAAGGCGTCGCCATCCTCTTCGTCTCCAGCGACATGGAAGAAGTGCTCAACATGAGCGACCGGACGCTCGTCATGCACGAGGGCCGCATCACCGGCGAACTGCGGCGGAACGAACTAAGCGAGGAGGCGATCATGCACTTTGCTACGGGAAGGCAGGATTCAGAGGGCAAAAGGATGAAGGCTGAAGGCTGAAGGACGAAGAATGAACAAGATGCAATGCCGTTGACGATTTCATTTCCAATTCCGCCTTCATCCTTCTGCCTTTGATCAAGGAGCTTCCGTGACTGAGACCGTCGCCCTGTCCCCCGAACTCAAGCCCGTGGCGGTCGGCCCGCGCCCGCAGATCAAGATTTTGGGAATCCTTGCCTTGCTGATCGTCGTTGCCACCGTGACGACGCTGATCAACCCGCGTTTCGTCGACGAGGGAAACCTCGAGAATATCATCCGCCGCACGGCGCTGTTCGGAATTCTGGGCATCGGCGTCTCGTTCGTCATCATCAGCGGGGGCGTCGATCTGTCGATCGGATCGGTGGTCGGCCTGGCCGGTATGATGCTGCCGTTCATGCTCGTGACAAAAGGCTGGCCGGTCCTGCCGTCGATCGGACTGGTGATCGCCATCTCCGTTGTCATTGGTCTGTTTCACGGGTTGCTGGTGACGAAGATACGGCTGCAGCCGTTCGTCGTGACGCTGTGCGGGTTGCTCATCTACCGCGGGATTTCCCGCGGCGTGACCAGCGACCGGGCACAGGGTTTTCGCGGCCAGTTCGACGGGCTCAGCTATCTCGCCACCGGCGAGCCGTTTGCGGTTCCGGTCCCTTTCATTCGGTGGATCTCTGAAGGGCGCTGGAGCCGTTTTGGCGCCGACGGAACGGAACTCGCTTTATTCGGCTGGGTCCACATCCCCATGCCGTTCCTGATCATGCTCGGGCTGGCGATTGTGGCGGCGGTAGTATTAAACCGGACGATTTACGGGCGGTACCTACTCGCGCTCGGCCGGAACGAGCAGGCGGCGCGGTACAGCGGCATCAACACGGACCGGATGACCCTGCTGGCGTACGTGGCGTGCTCCCTGCTGGCGGGCATCGGCGGGATGCTGTTCATCATGGACGTCAGCACCGGCCAGCCGTCCGGGTTCGGCAACTTCTACGAGCTCTACGCCATTGCCGCCGCCGTGCTCGGCGGGTGCAGCCTGCGCGGGGGGGAAGGCTCGATCCTCGGCGTCATCATCGGGGCGGCGGTCATGCAGGTGCTGTACACGTCAATCATCATGCTGCGCATCCCCGCGCAACTCGAGTTCGCGATCATCGGCACTGTCATCCTGACCGGCGCCATCGCCGACGAACTCGTCCGCCGTCTCGCCGCCAAACGCCGGGCGGCCCGACAAGCGGCTTAGCGACGTGCGCTTTTTCGTGTAGCCCGTGAGCTTGCCCACCGCGAGAAATACGAATCCGGCGAGCAAGCTCGCCGGCTACACGAAAAGTTTCCCTGCTCTGGCCCGAGGTTACGACAGCGGTAAAGACAAATAATCTCAAATCCCAAATCTGAAAATTTCTAATTTGATCTCTGCGTGAAATGATGCGGCGGCGGCAGGCGCGGCGTTCGTTCATGAAACGAAGCGGACCGGAGGGGAGCCACCGCCTCCGGTCCGCACGAAAAAAGTCTTGTAGGCCGAGAGAAGATAATGCGCCCGGCGAAATCGTCAATACGAAAGTGCGCAGAAAAATTTCCGATTCGCGCTCCGGCGGCGTGCGCGACGCGCCGACCCGACGTTCTTTTCCGCCGCCGCGTTGACGTCGAGCCGCTCGCCCGAGACGGGGCAGATCGCTTCCATGTCGTCGTCGCGCGACGCGCGCAGCGGGTTGGTCATGAATCGATTGTCGATGCCGTGTCGGCGGCGGACTGGACAACGCCGCGGTCGGACTTCGTTCGAAGAGCAGCGTGACCGCCTCGGCGAATAAAAACTCGTCTCGACCTTCGCACGCGGCTTCAATTTTTAAGAGTAAGAATGCTGTGCATCGTGTGGCGAATTCCACATCCTAACTTGACCCAAACCATCGAACGTTGCACGATGCGTCTGCGATGCGTTTTCTCCACACCGCCGATTGGCATCTGGGCCGGCTGTTTCATGGGGCCAGCCTGGTCAACGATCAAGCACACTTGTTGAATCAACTGGTGGACGTCGCGCGCGAAGCGAAGCCGGACGTGATCGTCGTCGCGGGCGACATCTACGACCGCGCCGTGCCGCCGCCGGAGGCGGTGCAGGTGCTGGACGACGTGCTGTCGCGCCTCGTCATCGACCTGAAGATTCCCGTCGTGCTCATCGCCGGCAACCACGACAGCCCCGGCCGGCTGAACTTCGGCTCCCGCCTGCTCGCGGGTCGCCGGCTGTATGTCTCGGGACATTTGGCGGCGCGGTGCGAGCCGCTGGCGTTGAATGACGCGCACGGGACGGTGCGGTTCTACGCGGTGCCATACGCCGAGCCGTCGACGGTGCGGCAGTGCCTTGAGTGTGCGGACGCCATCGACCACAACGCCGCGATGGGAGCCGTCCTCGGCCGCATCCGTGAGAATCACCCGGCGTGCGACCGATCCGTGGTCATCGCCCACGCGTTCGTGGCCGGAGGGCGGGAGTGCGAATCCGAACGCCCACTGTCCGTCGGCGGGGCAGGAACGGTCGACGTCAGCGCCTTCGCCGGCTTCCACTACACAGCCCTCGGCCACTTGCACAGCCCGCAAATCCTCACCGGCTGCGCGGCCCGATACGCCGGCTCCCTGATGAGCTATTC
>JBKJRK010000375.1:0-2537 GCA_046593135.1 Tepidisphaeraceae bacterium
AGCCCGTCTAGAACCGGGTCGCCTATGCGGAGCGGACGTCGGGGTGTTTACGATGCAGGACGTCAACGTCGGCGTCGGTAAGCACCTTTCCGCCGGGGAGCATGACTCGGCCGCGCCAGATGAAGGCTTCGGCGAGTTTCATGCCCGCCTGAAGCTCTTTGCAGTTGAACAGAAGCGGCATGGCAATCTCGTCCCCTCTTACGGAATACAGGACGTGCGCCGAGCAGTCCTCCACAGGAGATCGGCTATCCGCCGGGCCGGAATTGGTCACGTCCGAGTTGTGAATGCTTGCGGTCCTGCGCCGGCGGTTTAGCGGTAAGAGGCATTTTTCTCGGACGGTTGGGCGAATGCGGGGCCGAAAGCGGCTTTCCCCTTAACCCCATTTCCGACACCAAGCCGCGCAGTTGCTGATGAACGTCGTGCCACTCGCGCATGCGTACGAAGGACAGAAAGTTTGCGTGGCAAAGTTTGCGCAGCTTACTGGTCGAAAGTTGCTCGGCTTGGTCACGGTAGAAGTCCCACAATTTCAGGAACCCGAGGAAATCGGACCGGTCGTCCTTGAACTTGCGGTGCGCCTCGTCGGCGGCCTGCTGCTGGTCCATCGGCCGTTCGCGCGGGTCTTGGACCGACAAGGCGGACGCGATGACCAATACCTCGTCGAGGCAGCCCTCGTCAGCCGCCGCCAATACCATCCGCCCGATCCGCGGGTCGATGGGCAGGCGCGCCAATGCCAGCCCGACGGGCGTCAAGTCGTTCCGGTCCGGCTCGATTGCCCCGAGCTCGTAAAGCGTTTGATAGCCGTCGCGCACCGCGCGGTAGTCCGGCGGCTCGACGAACGGAAAGTTCTGGAGGTCGCCGAGGCGGAGAAACTTCATCTGTAGGATGACGCTCGCCAGGCTCGTGCGCAGGATCTCCGGGTCAGTGAACTGCGGACGACTCTCGAAGTCTTCCTCGCTGTACAGGCGGACGCAGATGCCTTCGCTCACGCGCCCGCACCGGCCTTTGCGCTGATCGGCGCTGGCTTGGCTGATGCGCTCGATCGGCAGGCGCTGCACTTTGGTCCGCGAGTTGTACCGGCTGATCCGTGCGGAGCCGGGGTCGATGACGTACTTGATGCCGGGCACCGTGAGCGAAGTCTCCGCGACGTTTGTCGCCAGCACGATCCGCGGCCGCCCGTGCGGCCGGAACACCTTCATCTGCTCTTCGCCGCTCAAGCGGGCGTATAGGGGCAGCACCTCCACGCCCGGCGGGTGGTGCTTGCGTAGCGCCTCAGCCGTCTCGCGGATTTCCCGCTCGCCGGTCTGGAAGATCAGCACGTCCCCCGGCCCGCCGTCGCGCCACAACTCGTCGACCGCGGCGAGCACGGCGTGTTCCATCTCGACGTCCTCGGCTTCGGGATCGTCGCTGGTGAGCGGACGGTAGCGCGTCTCGACGGAATAAGTCCGCCCACTCACCTCGATAATCGGCGCGCCGCCAAAATGCCCGGAAAATTGCTGGGGATTGATCGTCGCCGACGTGATGATAATTTTGAGGTCCGGGCGCTTCGGCAAAAGCTGGTGCAGGTAGCCGAGGAGAAAATCGATGTTGAGGCTGCGCTCGTGGGCCTCGTCGATGATGATCGTGTCGTACGCGTCGAGGAACCGGTCGCCCTGCGTCTCGGCCAGCAGAATGCCGTCGGTCATAATTTTGACGTAAGTTTCCGGCCGCGTGCGGTCGTTGAAGCGGATCTTGAAGCCGACGTCGTGCCCGAGCGGGCTGCCGAGTTCCTGTGCCACGCGCGCCGCCACGCTCCGCGCCGCGATACGCCGGGGCTGCGTGTGCCCGATCATCCCGTCCACGCCCCGGCCGAGGTCGAGGCAGATTTTCGGGAGCTGCGTTGTTTTCCCCGACCCCGTCTCGCCGCAGACGATCACGACCTGGTGTTTCGCGATCATCTCCGCAATGTCGTGTCGCTTTTCGACGACGGGCAATTCGGCCGGGTACGTCGGCTTGGGCAGGTTCGCGAGTCGTTCGGCGCGGATCGCCGTGGACCGCTCGACCTCCGCGGCGACGGATTGCAGGGAGCCGTCGATACGCCGGCCGTCGTCCGCCGCCCGCTCGAGCCCGCGCAGCCGCGACCGAAGCCGGTGGCGGTCGGCAAGCCGGCAGTGGGGGAGTTGGGCGAGAAGTTGGTCGAATTCGGGAGACACGACGTGCGGGATTGTAGGGGCGAACCTTGTGTTCGCCCTCGTTTCCGACGCAGCGACGAAGGGCGAACACAAGGTTCGCCCCTACGCGGGGAACATCTCCGCCAGCAGGTCGTTTTCCGGGTACGAGTGCCCGCGGTGCTGCACGAATCCCTCGGCGTACTTTACGCCCATCTGCTTTCCCCGACCGGCGGAGTGCCGCCGCATGGCTTCGAGGTATTCGTCCATGCCGTGATGCGCCCGCAGCCACTCGCGCTGGCTGGCGTGGGCGGCGAGCATGTTGGCCTTCTTGTCGATTTGTGCGCTGATGTCGATCAGCGTCGTCGGCTCGACCGGCTTGCCGTAGGGGTC